>PLWR01000376.1 GCA_003165615.1 Acidobacteriota bacterium
TGGCTGGAGTGCAGGCGGGCACGGCTCTTTCCGAAGGACAGCGCCTTGTTCCCTCCGGACTGCATCTGCCGCATGATGAAAATCCAAAGTCCCAAAATCAGAATCAGGGGCAAACCATTGGCAAGCCACGTCATCCAGTTATTGCCGGAGTTGTCTTTGATGATGGTATTGACGTTCTTTTCCTGGAGGGTCTTGTACAGATCGGGATAGTTGGAGGGGATCGTGGACCGAAAACTCGAGTTGTCTTTCTTGAACGTGCCTGTGACGTCGGGACCCGCAATGGTCACGTCGCGGACAGTGTCCTTGTTGACCTCTGTGGTGAACTCTGTGAAGGTCAAGTCCCGCACGGTTTTGCCGGTGCTCGACTTCACCACTGCCCAAATCAGCAGGGCGGTGACTGCCATGACCACCCAAAAGATGATGTTCTTCACTGCCGAGTTCACGGACCGTCCTCCTGAATCCCCCTGAAACGTTTACCCCTGGGTCTTGACCCCACCCAGGTTTAGATGCACGCCGACGCCGAGTGGCTTCACCCTTCCGCCTTATACTGCAATCCGGGCGAGGAAAGGTAAGTTACGATATCGATCCTGAAATCCCAGTCCATAGCCAACCCAAAACCGGCCGGAAAGCTGGAAGCCCGCGTAATCCACCGGTACGTCGACTTTCCGCTCGTCCGTTTTGTCGATCAACGTCGCCGTACGGAGCGAGGCAGGCTGCTGCCCCAGAAGGGTTCGGCACAGATGGTCGAGCGTTATCCCCGATTGCAGGACGCCCTCCACCAGCAGCAGGTCCTTACCCGCCGCATCAACGGGAGGGATGTACAAGATCTCCCGCATGGCCACGAAACCGGAATCGCTGTCGCGCACCTGCGACCGAACAAAGTAGCAGACCACCGGAATCGTCAGGGCGCGCACCAGGTCCGCCATGAAAACGAAGCAGTTCTCCAAAACCCCGACAACGTGGAGAGTCTTTCCGGCGTAATCCCGATTGATCTGCCGAGCCAGTTCGCGCACCCGCTTGCGAATCACCTTTTCCTCGACGACAACCTTGAGGGGCACTTTTGCGCCTGTGGCACGAGCTTTCGTAGGGGGCTTCCTGGTTTTCGATGTGGCGCGTTTTTTCATATTGGTTTTTCCCGGGCGGCCGGGGATGGCCGCGTAGCTTCTTCTTCTACAATTAGCACCCGCTGGGCCTGGTCGGTTGCGGCCACGCTTCTGCCCGGCGGGAATTCCCGGACCCACACAACTTGCCCTGCGCACAACAAGACGGGCCAGCCTTTGCGCCGAACCTCAGGGATTTTCCGCTCGCGAAAAAGCTCTTTGAGCTTGCGAACCCCCCGGCTTCCAACGGGACAAAACCTATCGCCGGGCCGCCAGTTGCGCAATGTCAATTCCCCGCGCAACTTCTGCGGATCAAGGCCAATCCGTTTGTTCATATTATACGCCTCGCCGGGGTCATCGCGGTTAAGTATTTTGAAATGAAACGAACACCCCAGCTCGCGGACCGCCAATTCTCCCGGGAAGGTCACAGGGTAGGAGAAATCTTCCCTCTGTGGCGCACTGGGGGTCGGGCCCACCACCAGCCAGGAAAACTCTTTGCGGGCCACCACGCCGCCGGGCAGATTTTGGATTTTCCCGCTTTGCGCCTCGGCGGCAAATCGTCGCAACGATTCGATGTGCGTGTGCGTCAGCCCCTGGGAGGAGCCCCGCACAATTTGCAGCATCTGGCGCAAAACTCGCCGCGCCAGGGCGGGAGGAAATTCCAACAGGGCACGAACGGGGATGCGTTCTTCCCTTCCCTCCCGCCTTCGCCAGGGATGCGCCCTGTCCCGCGCCAAGCGCTCCAGGCAGGCTTCATCATCGCGGGCGCGGTCAGCGAACTGGTTGAGAAGGGAGATAATTCCCGGGTTGTACTCTTTGGCCAGCAACGGCAGCAACTCCAGGCGCACTTTGTTGCGTTGCAGGCGAACGTTGAGGTTGGAGGAATCTATCCGAAACGGGAGTCCCCGCGCGGCAATTTCCTGCATCACTTCGGTGCGCGTCAACCCCAGAAATGGGCGGACCACTTTTCCTTCGAGCAGGGGATAAATGCCCCCCAGGCCGCGCGTTCCCGTTCCTCGCAGCAGGCGCATCAGCACGGTTTCCGCCTGGTCATTGGCCGTGTGCGCCGTGGCCACAAGGTCCAACCGGCCCTGGTCAACCAGCGAAAAGAAATAACGGTAACGCAAGTCGCGGGCCACGGCTTCCAGATTGTCGCGGCGTTCGCGCGCCACACGCCCTACATCCGCCTCACCCCGCAGGTAATCAATCTGAAGAGATGTGGCAAGCTCGCGCACCAAGGCTTCGTCGCCATCGGATTCTGCCGCGCGCAAATGGTGATTGAAGTGGACGGCTGCAAGGGTGAGCCCACCTTCGCCTGCCAGCATTTTCAGGAAGTGCAGAAGCAAGACGGAGTCCGGGCCGCCCGAAACCGCCACTCCCACACGCTGTCCCGGGTGGAAGAATGCCCTGGACCGCATTTCGAGCGACCAGCGGGTGTACAAGTCAGGCCGATGATGCATGGGTGGATTCCGCCGGAGCCTTCAGTCCTTTACCGTGGAGAAGCCGGCTTCGGTCCAGCCGCGCCAGCCGCCGTCCATGGAAAAAACGTTCGTATAGCCCATCTTTTGCAGATTATCCGCAGCCAGCACGGATCTGTACCCGCCCCCGCAGTAGAGCACGATCGGAGTCGCTTTGCCCGGAATGGCATTCTCAATGTCGCGCTCGATGATGCCCTTGGACAGATGCACGGCGCCGGGCAGGTGGCCCTTGGCCCATTCGCTTTCCTCTCGCACGTCAACGAGAGTCAGGTTTTCCTTGGCGTCGAGCCGCTTGTTGACTTCCTGGACGCTGGTCTCGCGAATACGCGTCTTGGCGTCCGCGACGATCTTCAGAAATGCCGGGGCATGCTTCATCATGATCCTCCGTACCACGCGAAGTTTAGTGCTGTATGCGAAGCATTATGGCGCAGGTGGGCGGAGAGGGGAAGTCTTTATCACCGCTCGTGTCTGGTAGGGGCACGCCTGGTGGGAAACATGTCCAGACTATGCATCGTTCAGCAAGGCATGTCCTGCGGCTTCGCCCACGGTAAATTTGTTCTAAGCGG
>PLWR01000179.1 GCA_003165615.1 Acidobacteriota bacterium
TGGAAGGAGTTGCGGCCGATGATGGAGCCGAATCCGCCGCCGTCGCGGATGGCGCGAGCTTCGTCAAACACCGCATCATCGCTATCTTTCTTGGGCCCGCCGGAGAAAATCACGATGCGATGCCCATCGAAGGTGGCTTGCACAACGTGCCGGACGCGTTCGGCCAGCGTGGCGCGGGGCACGTTGGCCTTTTCATAGGCCTTCTTGGCCTCGGGCAGCTCAATGAATTCCGTGGGCAGCTTTACTTTGATCACGTGCGCGCCCAGCTCCGCGGCAATGTGGGCGGCATAAGCGGCCACGTCCAGCGCCGTCTCGCCCNNAGTTGTTCGTACATGGTCTGGGCGTGCGCGGAGCCCGGATAGATGGTAAAGCCAATCGCCACGCAACCCAGGCGCAGGGCATCGCCCACGCTGGCGGTCACGGCGGGGATGGGGTCCTTCTCGTCGTGCAACACGTCGTGGTTGTTGATTTTCAGGATCAGAGGGATTTCACCCGCGTGCCGGGCGGCCACTGACTCAATAAAGCCCAGGGGCGCAGCGTAGGCGTTGCAGCCCGCCGCCAGCGCCAACTCGATGTGATAGTCAGGATCGTACCCGGGCGGGTTCACGGCGAAACTCCGCGCCGGCCCATGCTCAAAGCCCTGGTCCACGGGCAATATTACGAACTTTCCGGTTCCCCCCAGCCTGCCGGCATTGAGTAATCGCGCCAGGTTGGTCTTGACACCGGGATTATCACTTTCGTACCAGTTCAGAATCTCTTTGACCCGGCTGGTGTTGCCGGTTGCGTGCCCACCCAGGGTTCCAACAGTTGTCCCTGCAGCCATATTCCGTTGCCTCCTACATAATTTACTAACCTCAGCGCCCGACGTTCAATTATGGGTTCGCGCCTGAGGCCGTGCAAGAAGAAATTTGACACTCTGTGGATGTCGGATCCGGCAACTCGCCGCGCTAATTCCAGAGCCGACCTTTGGACCCCGGGGGCCATATAAGAAAAAATAGTTTCTGCGTAGACTTCTGACGAACTGCGGCATAGTATTTGGGCGGATTTAGGGGACCACACGGAAGCCGTTTGGCGCAGAAAGCGCCAAGTTGAAGAAACATGACTCCTCTCCAGAAATATCGATGGTATACGATTTTTGCCATAAATATTGGCGGGATTGTTGGATGGGCAATAATGGCACCATCATTAACACTCGCATAGCATCGTTTATCTACTGGTTTCGGTTGTGTGCTTGAACGCCTTCCTCGTTCCTGTCCTATACGTCCGCAAACCAAAATTATAGAAGGCCCCCTCTTCCCTCACTTAAATTTCAAACTGGGATCCTACCTCCCCCGCAATAAGCTTGACAACCCGGGCGGTGTTAGGCTAGTATTAAGGGTTCAGTTTAGCACCTGAACGCGGCGCGACGCCCGGAAAAATCGCCCTGGTAACCCACGATGTATATGAAACCAAAGCCCCTTAAGCCGATTCGCCCAATTTCCTCCAAATTCTATCATATGGCATTTAAAGGATTTATCGGCCGGCCCGACTCCCGCGGTGAAGAAAAAAACAAATAAAAATAGGGGATGATCCCACGATGTTGATGAAAACAAAGGAAAATCGAAATGACATTTTGGATGGTCCCACGATGTTCATGAAAACAAATGACTTAATTTTTGTAACCCAAAATGTTGATGAAAAATAAGGGGCTTATGCGTTTCAAGCGGTCGAAGGTACGATCCGAGGTCAACACTCAGAGAAGGCCTGCCTGCGCCTGCCTGGGTAGTCTCCCGGTCTCGGGTGTAGCGTCGACTTCCAGCCCGGCATCGAGCCTCCAAGATGGCGGCGCTAGGTTCAAACAAGGATAGTACCCCAGCCACCCTGCACCCCTTGACTTCCGCCTTGCGCCGCCGTAATCTTAGCCTTCCAGGGTCCGCCACAATCTGCGCAGCATAGCTTCTGAATCTCTTTTGTCCGGAGGCCGCGATGAGTCTCCTCAAGATTGCCAGTGTCCCACCTGCCACGGTAGGGCCCCACTCAACCGTGCTCGAAGCCGTGGAAGTCATGGCTGAGCACGCCGTGGGCGCAGTTGCCGTGGTTGACGGCGGCCAGTTGCTCGGCATCTTCACGGAGCGTGACGTGATGCTGCGCGTGGTGCTGCGTCATCGCCATCCCCGCGACACTCGCGTGGGTGATGTCATGACTTCCCCGGTCGAAACCATCACCGACGAAAGCCACGAGGAAGATGCCTTGGTCCACATGGTGGAGCGCCACGTGCGCCACCTGCCCATCGTCAACGCCAGCGGCCAGCTCACCGGCATGCTTTCCATTCGGAATCTGCTGGAGCATCGGGTGGACGAACTCGCCCGCGAACTTCATTCCCTCGATCAATACCTTTCCAACGATGGACCGGGCGGTTAAGCTCAGCCCGCCGCGCGGTAAGCTTGCAGGATTTCCTGAAGGCCCACGACGCCTTCCAATTTGCGAAAGTTCGCCCGGTTCACGACGGGGAGGAAGGGTAAATCTCCCAGCCTTCGCAGTGCCTCTTCCAGGACATGGTCGGGATGGAGATGCGGTAAGGGCTCCGGCGGAAGCAGGCTGCGCAAGGTCATGCCCCCTCGAATAGGCGTGGCAAGGCGGCGCAGTTCCTCCTTTTTAATCCCGTACCATTTTCCGGCGTCATCCTCGGCGAACACGAAAACCTCCGAAGAAGCCTCGGCACGCTCCAGCGCCCAGCGGAGGGGATCGTCGATATTCAGCACCGCGCCTTGATACTGCCGCATGGCGTCTTCCACGTGCACAGAAACTTCTTCGCGACGCTCTTCCATGGAAGGCAACTCCATTCCATCCTGCCGGGAGAGCAGATCAAACAGCGAAGTCTGCTGGTACTGGCGGGAAATCAGATAGGCGATGGTGTTGGAAATCATCACGGGGAGAATGATGGAGTAATTGCCGCTCACTTCCAGAACCATAAATACGGAGGTCAAGGGTACACGCAGGAATCCCGCGAAAAGAGTCCCCATGCCCACCAGCGCGTAAGCGCCGACCCCCGCCGTCAGCCATGGGAAGAAGTGGTGTTCAATGCCACCCACCGCGCCACCCAGCATGGCGCCGATGAAAAGCGTGGGCGCAAACATGCCGCCCGGCGTGCCACTGACAAAGGAAAGGCTGCTAGAAAGGATTTTGAACATTGCCAGCAGCGCCAGGATTTGCCAGGTGAATTGATCGTGCATGGCCTGGTCGATAAAACCGTAGCCGGCGCCCATCACCTGCGGAAACCAGATGCCGATGACGCCGATCAACAACCCCGCCAGGGCGGGCTGAATGTACTGCGTCCAGCGGGGGAGAGCTTTCAGCCGCGGGCGCGCGTAAGCAACCAGCTTGACGAAGGCTAACGAAGAAACTCCCCCCATTACTCCCAGGGCGGCATAAGCCAGTAACTCCGCGGGATGGACAAGGTGATAGACAGGAATGCGAAACAGAGCTTGGTCACCCAGGAACCACCGCGACACGATCACGCTGGAAACCGCCGACAGGACGATGGCGCCCAACACCCCGGCGTTCCAGTTCCCAATGACTTCTTCAATGACAAACAGGACCGCGGATATCGGCGCGTTAAACGCCGCTGCCAGGCCTGCTGCCGCGCCCACCGGCGCGATCAGCCGTATTTTCTCGCGCGAGAACCGCAGCCGCCGCCCCAGCGCGGAGGCGATCCCGGCGCCCATCTGCAACGAAGGGTCCTCCGGCCCCAGTGACTGCCCGGTGCCGATCGCGAGTGCGCAGGTTATAAATTTCCCGATGACCGTATTGAAAGGAATATAGCCGTCAAAAATATAAACCGCTGCTTTGGTCTGATTTACTCCGCTGCCGCGGGCACGGGGGAAAAATCGAATCACCAGGTACGCCACCACCAACCCACCGATCGTCGGCACCGTCAGAACGCGCGTCCAGGGCGGGGTCAGCCCGGACCCGAAAGCGAGCAGCCTTGTCCAGTCAATGGCGACGCGGAACAGAACCACGGATAACCCCGAGAAAAGTCCAATGACCACCGCCAGGAGGAGGAAGAGCTGTGTTTCTTTCAGCCGCTCACCTTCCTGCACCCACGCTAAGCGCTTTCGCAGCTCGGCCCAAATGCCGGGCGCCGAAGGCGGTTGTTGGTTGGGGGTTACGGGGAGCGGCACCGCGGGCACCTTCACGGGCGGGTTCCTCCCTGCTCTCGCGCCATCAGCAGCAACGCCAAGTCCGTGCCCTGCGGTTCGCCGCAGGTGTGGGTGGTGGCTTGCTCAATCCCGAACACCACATCCATAACCTGGGAAAGCAGCTCGGAATCACGATTGAGGTATTGTTGCTGCGCGCGCGGCTGGAGCTCGGTCGCCTGGGCGTATCGTGCCTGGAGTGGGCCACCACCCGTCGCCTTCAAATCAATTCCCCTTTGTACTGCGCAGTTTTGCAGGCGAGTCAGTGCGGCGTTAAATGCCAAGACGGCGCGTCGGGCTCGCTCCATATTGTCTAAGCGGCGGTTGAAAGGATCGAGATTCAGAACGGCTTGGGCGGTGTCAAGCATCGCCGCTGCCTGCGTCAAACGCGGATCTTGCTGCAAAGCCCGCGTCAGGAAGCGCTGTGCCTGCGCATATTCGCCGTTATGGAAGTGACACTCGCCGGCTCCGGCCAGGGCGTCCGGCGAACGGGGTTCCTCAAGAAGCGCTCGTTGAAACAGTTTCAGGGCGTCATCGTAGCCCTTAACTTGCAAAAGCAGATTCCCCACCTTGGTCTGCAAGGCGGGATCGGCGGGCAGGTCGGCCGCCATAGCGATCAATTCCGCACGCGCGGAATCCTTCTGTCCGGCATCCAGCAGGAAATCCACCAACTCCAGCCGGGCCGCCCTGCGCCTGACCACGGGATCGTCATCCCATTCACCGTAAATCGCGCCATGGTAAAACCGCAAGGCATCCAAGACAGCGTGCTCGCGCGCGGCCAGCCGTGCCAATTCCAGATTCACGGTGGCGTTGCCGGGTTCTCGCTCAAGCAAGTTCAGCAGGTAGGTGCGCGCTTCGGCGCCCGCTTCGCCCGAATTCCCCTCCATCATCAGCGCCTGCGCCAACTGCAACTGATAGTGCTCATTGTCATGCGAGTAGGATAGAGCGGTGCGAAAGTCGGCTAACGCGGCCGATGCGTGCCGGGCACGGAGGTCCTCTTCGCCACGTGTGTACCATTCTTCCGCTAACCCTTTTTCCATGTCATGGTAGACCCGCACAGTTAAGCTCGTTATGACAAACAGGAGAATGAGGAGCACGAAAACTATCAGCAGAAACGTATCGCGCCGCAGAGACCAGAAATATCCGCCGTGGCCCGGGCAGAAAGGGCACTTTGACTGCCCCCACGGGATTTTGCGCCCACACTGTGTACAATTTCGTTCAGGTTCCATCCGGCCTTGACCTCACTCTGTGAACCCCCGGTCTTAAACAGGATAGCGCAACTTTCATGCCTTCAGAATTCATTCTGAGGCAGAAAGCGGAGTTTTGACGAGAAATATCGTAATGTGACCTACCTTGATGTTCTTTTGCGGTGAGAACGTATGAAAGTCAAGGCGTGGTGGCATCGCCGTTGCCACCTCACCCATACCACATTTGACCACGGCGAGTAGGAAAAGTCGCATGAGGATTCGGAGGGATTTTGCTGCCGGAGCAGCACGTGAGGTGCTCGAAAACTCCATCCAATCAGTGGCTCTGGGGCCACGCTAAATGATAGTAAACAATAAGGAATCTGACGTGCGTCAAGTTTTCCTGAACACCCCTTTTTGCCCGCTTTTGTAATAGCGCGCCCTCAAAAAAAATGATATGGTCAACCGCGCAATTGGTCGAGGTAATTTCCGCGCGATCGCAAACCGAAGGAACGCACAGATCACGGATTCAGAGTTTGCGAGACGAGAGATTACAGGGACCGGCATGTAACCGCGCCGTAGCCAACTCGACAAATTGCCAAAATCATTCTAACCAGGTGCTTTCAGCATGAAAGAACAAGGAACGGTAAAGTGGTTTAACGCCGCAAAAGGCTACGGATTCATTCAGCGCGAAAGCGGCGAGGATGTATTCGTTCACTTCTCAGCAATCCAGGGCGATGGGTATCGCACGCTCGAAGAGGGCGCCCGGGTGAGCTTTGAAGTTAACAAGGGCCCCAAGGGTTTGCAAGCGGCGAACGTGGAACGTGTATAAGACCCGCAACGCGGGGTAGCTCAACGGTCAGGCTGGTCCGAGTTTTCATTCCTCCGGATGCCGTCGAATTTCGTGCAGGCTTGCCCGCGCACAGGTATAATCATACCTGATGCCAAGCGAATCGTTTCGCTAAAGGGCAAAGGGTTGGTTTCCCTAGCCCTCCTCTCTTGGTGTCTGAACTCAACAGGGCAATCGTACATCCAATAGAATACCGCCGGCTTGGGCCTGATACCTGGGCAGGCATTCGAGGTAATTTTATGGCGCCAATCAGCGTGGCGCTGCCGCCCACGCAGGCGATTCCCGTTCGCGACCAGTTCAAGCCCGTCAAAGTAGGTTTCCTCATTGCCATGCATTTGGGGGTCATTGGTGTGTTCTGGCACACCACGTGGGCGGCCGTAGGTGTCTGCATTCTGTTGCACGCGCTTTTCGGAGGGCTGGGAATTTGCATTGGCTACCACCGCCTGCTCACTCACCGGTCATTCAAGTGCTCGAAAGCCGTGGAATACACGCTCGCCCTTCTGGGAGCATTGACCCTGGAAGGCGGCCCCATTGACTGGGTTGCACATCATCGGCAACACCACCAGTACTCCGACGAGGCGGGTGACCCGCATAGTGCGCGCGATGGCTTCTTTTGGAGCCACGTCCTGTGGATGTTTTGGACGCCCAATGTGAAAGACTTTAGCGAACTCACCGAACGTTATACGCCGGACCTGCTACGCCAGCCCTTTTATCGTTTCCTGGGCCGCTATTATCTGGGACTCTCCATCGTTTTGGCCGTCGTGCTATACCTCGTGGGCGGCTGGCCCTTTGTTGTGTGGGGCATGTGCGTCCGGTTGGTCATCACCTATCACAGCACCTGGTTGGTAAACTCCGCCAGCCACAAATTCGGTTACCGGAATTTCGATGTCTCCGACCTCTCCACGAATTGCTGGTGGGTAGCCCTGGTGACCTATGGAGAGGGCTGGCACAACAATCATCACGCTTTCCCCACCTCGGCGCGCACCGGACTTCGCCTCTGGGAAGTCGATCCTGCCTATGGCTTCATCCGCCTATTGAAATCTGTAGGCCTGGCATGGGATGTGCGCATCCCCCCTGCCGAAAAACTCAAGTTCGAATCACCTCGCGCTGCCTGAGTGCGGTGCCGTGTTGAGCAAAGGATTTTACCCCATGGCGCACGCACAGAAATAATGCCAGGGCTCGGCATGGGCCAACCGGTGTTGAGCGTCGTGGCGGATTGAACCAAAAATCAAGACTCCTGCTCCGCCCCGGCGCTGGAGATCGTGTAGCCTCTCCCCTGGTAAATCAATTTTTCCAATTTGGCAAATGGGTCAAAATCTTTAAGACGCGAATTGACTTGAATGCCGCTGTCCAGAGTCAAATCCGCCCCAAAGATGGCGTCGATTACCAGGTTCATAAAGCTGCCCCCCGCCACTTCGTACCAGCCACCCACCGGGTCTTTGCGCGCACCGCCGGTATCCGTGGGAAAAGTTGTATCTACAAAATGCGCTTGGCCGTAAGTTCCCTGGTTGGCTGTTTTGGCGAATCCTTTCACCCACGCCGCCAACCGATTGGAGGGATCGATTTTGTACAAACCCCTGGCGGTCATGGGTGGCCAGGCGATATAGGCGCCGATCCAAGTGTGGTCGGACCGAAGCCCGCGCGAGGCCCCGGGTTTCCAACTGGCATCGGCATCCCCTGGAGATAGGGCGTGCATCCATAATGGTGTGTAGAGTTCGTTCCAGAAGAAGTTCGCCATCTCCTTCTTTTGCCGATCGCTAAGATCCTCAAACATGGTGTCAAGAACCGTTAGCAGGTCGAAGCAATGGCGCACTTCCGTAAAGGTTCCATCGCTCTGTCCGCATTTCCACCAACCTTTGCCCTCAACATAAAGCAGGCGGTTGATGCGCCCCGCCAGGTCCTTGGCCTCCGCCCGGTACTGCGTGGCCCGGGAAGAATCCCCGCGGCGGTCAAGCAGCGAGGCGACGAACCGCATGCCATAAACGTTGCCCGCATTCATCGCCGCCACTTCATGGATATAAGTGCTTACAGCCTCTAGCAGGTTATCCATACCGCCGTAATCGCCGAGCCCGTGTCCGAACCGATCCAGTTGCTTCCAACGGAGGGCGCGGGCGGCCAGGTGCTCCAGCACAATCTTTCCGTCGATTGACTTGTCCAGCCACTTGATGTCGCGGGTTACCCGTAAATAATCGTGTGCGCAGCGCAGGATGCCCATGTCATTGGCGGCGTACCAGGGCCCCATGGCCTTTCCCGAAAGATAATCCGTTCCGTAGTGCTCATCCATACCGGCAACAAACCACGTCTCCAGCAGGGAACGGAGGGCGCTGGGGTCAAGCAGAGCCATTCCCAGTGAAGCCAGCGCGGTGTCCCAAACGTAACTCAACGTCGAAGTGCCGCGCGGGACCGTAATGTAGGTCGGTCCGTACACGGAGGCGGAAGAGACGCGTCGCGCCAGGAGAAGGTCCAGAAATCCTGCATAGTAGATTTTCCAGAGCGCCGGATCGCGCGTCACAAGTTGGGGCAGGGATCCTGAAAACTCCGAGTTCCCCGGCGTGAAAGCGGCCCGAATTCGAGAGTTGTAAATGGCTTCATTCTCTTCGAGTGACTTACGGAATCCCGCCTGTTGGCGCGTGTAGGCCTCTATCACGGCGGTGCGATCATCACCGATCACATTGATGTATTGGAAGACGCGCTCCTCACCAGGGTTCAGGGTGAACTCATAGGTCAACATGCGCCCTTGTTCAATGCGATCAGGCTTGGGAGTTATGCCTTGAATGGAAACCGCCCGGCTGTGGAGAGACTCAAAGACAATGTAACCCTGCGACGCGCTTGCCGTGAGACGATTATCCGCCTCGGCGGGGTCTCCCATATACCAAGGTCCTTCCTTATAGGTAACGCCAGCGCGCAGATCGAACCCCAGTGAAAGCTTGCGGTGTTCCCCGCTTTCGTTTTTGACGGTAATCATCTCCGCCACAGCTCGCTGCTTGGCTGGCACAAAAGTTTGAGTGATGAACCCTATCCCCTGGACCTGCGCCTCCCGCACAATGCCGTGGGGATACCACGTGTATGCCACTCTTGCTTCTGGCTGCGGATAGGATGACAGTATCCGCCCGTTCAGAAAAACTTCGCAGGTGATGAGATTTCCGGGGGAAATTTCCCCGCCGGGAGTGGGAATTGAAGGAGGCCCGCAACATGAAAATGGAGGGAAGAGAACAGATGTGACTCCGGCGACAGATCGCGTTGCCTGGCAAAAACCCCATTCGTTCTGAGCCGGAGGTGGATTGAAAAGTTCACTGTATTCGTAAACCAAACGATGGCTCGCTAGGTCCCTTGACTCTGGAATCCCCGGAAGAGCTCGTTGCTTTGCCGAAACTGTCTCACCCTGCGGCGACGCCGCGGCGGGCTTTTCCCCCAAGAGCCTGCTTGCCGGTGAAGGGGCCACGGGCAGAGCCGCACTCACTGCCCCCACCTTTAAGAACGATCTCCGATTCATACGATTTTCTCCTTCGAATTTCAGAATATCAGAAAACACCAAAGAGAATATCAGACGCCTTGCGGCTCTTGCCGGGTTGCGGTATACTCCAATTTCGATGTTCGCAACCTACGCCAACTCGTTTACGTGCTTTAGTTACCGGTATTGGAGCTTTACTCCAAACCGGTAGAGTGGCGTTGGTCCCAACTAAAAAGGCATCTTCGAAAGGCCAGCCCACTCCCAATGAGTGGGCTTTTTCATTTACAGGATAGGGAGGAATGGCGCCATGATCATTTCCATGAAACCGGATGCGACGCAGGAGCAAATCGAACATGTTTGCGAACGCATCCGGGAGTTTGGGTACAAGGTCCACTCCATTCAGGGTGAAGAGCGCGTGGTGATTGGAGTGATCGGAGTAGGCGACGTGAGCGCATGCCTGGAAGCGATTGAAGTGGCTCCCGGCGTCGCCAGCGCCGTCCGGCTTTCCTCGCCTTATAAATTCGTGAGCAGGGAATTCAAGCAGGAGCGCACGCGGATCACGATTAACGGCGTTTCCATTGGCGGCGACCAATTCGTCGTCATGGCAGGCCCCTGTTCGGTGGAGAGCGAGAAACAGATTATGGAAGCGGCAGAGTTCGTGGCTTCCGTGGGCGGGAAGATTCTGCGCGGCGGCGCCTTCAAACCCCGCACTTCCCCCTACGACTTCCAGGGCATGGAGGAGGAAGGACTGAAGTTGCTCGCCAAGGCGCGTGCCGCAACAGGTCTCGCCATCGTCACCGAGGTCATGAGCGAGCAGGACGTTCAACTGATCTCCGAGTACGCTGACATTATGCAAGTGGGCGCGCGTAACATGCAGAACTTCGCGCTGCTCAAGGCGCTGGGGCGCTGCCCACGGCCGGTGCTGCTGAAGCGCGGCATGAGCTCGACCATCAAAGAGTTATTGATGTCGGCTGAGTACATCACCGCGCACGGCAACCCCAACGTCATCTTGTGCGAGCGCGGCATTCGTACTTTTGAGACTGCCACGCGCAACACGTGCGATATCTCCGCCGTGCCGGTGCTGAATGAGCTGACTCACCTGCCGGTCATCGTGGACCCAAGCCACGCCGCCGGCCGGCAAAGCCTGGTGCCCGCCCTCTGCCGCGCGGCCGTTGCCATCGGCGCCGACGGCTTGATTGTGGAAATGCATCCCTGCCCGGAAAAAGCCATGAGCGACGGGGCGCAGTCCCTTAACTTCCCGCAGTTCCGCTCCATGATGCAGGAGCTCAAACCATACCTCGACATTTGGAAGGAGATGCGCCGCCAACGGGACATTGCCGCCCAAGCAGCCATTTAGATGGGATCGACTTTCACAGAACTCGATGTGTGGAAATGAAACCATAACTTTGGCGTCCCAGCTCCGCGCCTCCAGCTTCTTCCCTAGAGAATCAGGAACTGCACTACGAACAGCACGGCGAAGACATAAGTAAGCGGAGGGCATTCGCGCCAGCGGCCAGTAGCAAGCTTGGCGATGGAGTATGAAATGAGCCCGAAAGCGATACCATCCGCGATGCTGAAGGTCAGCGGAATTCCCACCAACACCAGAAAGGCCGGCAAGTATTCCGTGGGGTCATCCCAGTGGAGCTCGCGCAAGGGCCTGAGCATCATCGAGCCCACCACGATGAGGGCTGGGGCCAGCGTAGGATAAAGAACGGCTTGGCCCAATTTGACACCACCTCCGATCATGGAAGCCAGCGGGCTGAAGAATAGCGAAGCAGCAAGCAATAGTCCCGTGACCACACTTGCCAGGCCGGTGCGCGCGCCGTCGGAAACGCCTGCCGCGGATTCGATGTAGCAGGTGATGGTGGAAGTCCCCAGGGCCGCGCCCACGGTTGTCCCCACGGCATCGGCAAAGAGGGCGCGATCCACACGCGGCAACTTCCCTTCCCGCACCAACCCCGCTTGTTGACCTACACCCACCAATGTTCCCACCGTATCGAAGAGTGCAAGGTAGAAAAGCACAAAAATCGCCGACCCCAGGCGCGCCAGCGGAACCTTGAGCAGGCCCGCCAAATCGAATTTCCAGAATGTGGGGGCCATGTGGAGCTGCATGGAGAACAGTCCCTGATAATGGACTAGACCCAGCAGCGCGCAAATCGCGGTACTGGATAGGATGCCCAGCAAGATAGCGCCACGGACCCGGAAGCTCAACAGCACCACGATGAGAAGAAGGCCCGAAACGGTGGCGAGCACCACCGGCTGGCGCAGATCGCCCATGCGCACCAGGGTGCCGGGCGAGGCCGCCACCAGCCCCCCGTATTGGAGCCCGATAAAGGTAATAAACAAGCCGATTCCCGCCGCGATGCTGCATTTCAAAGAATGGGGAATTGAATTCACAATCTGCGCGCGCAGGCCCGTCAGGGTGATGGCGATGAAGAAAATACCCGCCAGGAGCACCGCCGCCAGCGCCTGCTGCCAGGTGAGGCCGAATCCCCCCAGAGAGACGGCGCCGCAGAGCGTGTACACAAAGAAGAAGTTCTCACCCATGCCGGGCGCCAGCGCTACGGGGTAGTTGGCTGCGAGCCCCATCAGCAATGTGGCGGCGGCGGCCGCAAGACAAGTGGCCGTGAGCACGGCGTGGAAGTCCATGCCCGCAGCCGATAGCACCCCCGGCTGGACGAAGATGATGTACGACATCGCGA
>PLWR01000040.1 GCA_003165615.1 Acidobacteriota bacterium
GCGGGGCTCTTCACGGTGGGATCGAAGAGGCTAAGGCGATTCGTCCCGTTGTAAGTGATTTTGACGCGGGACGTGGCGCTGCCCTGGTCGGGTTTGAGCGCCAAAAAGGCGCCCGATGGCTCAATGGTGAATGGCTGGAAGACGCGGCCCCTCAGGATCAGGCCAGACAAGGGTTTGTTCCGAGCGTTGCTTTCGATCTTGATGGCCTTGCTGACGGCGCCGGTAAGGTGCGAAGTGTCCAGGTGGACGTGAATGCTTCCCGATTCGCCAGGTGGGACAGCTCTGGTCCAGTTGGTCGCTGTCGTGCATCCGCATCCCGGCTGCACACTGGTCAAAATCAAAGGTTGGTCCCCTGTATTGGAGAAGGCGTAGTCATAAGACACCGTTTCGCCGGCATTGACCGTTCCAAAATCGGCAATGACGGTCTTAAACTCGATCTGCGCGCCGACGGCGCCATTTTCCCCCGAAAGCTTGTCGGTGGCGCCAAGGGCCTGAAGAGCCTGGGTGGCAAGCAGGCCGGCTGCAACCAGAAAACCCCAATTGGTGAGATTCTGCTTCATACGCTTAGTCGCCCATGCAGCCGCCGATTTCTTCGGGGACAACCTCTCCCTGCTTGTTCAGCCACGCTGGACGGTATCCTTTCTGCAAATTGTGATCGTGCAGCTGGTACAGGCGGATTGCCTGCCGGACTACTGCTTCCTCGGACATGTCCTTTTCTTTGGCCATCTTGCGAATGGCCTCCGCCTCCTTTTCTGTCCATTGTATCGTCATTTTTAGAGTATAGTTGCGCCGCCTTAGACTTTCATCCCCGTTTCACAGGCTGCCTGCATGAGCATCCCCCAGAAATTGCCGATGGCGTGCTCCCGGGCGCCTGGTTCAAGCTCCTCCAGCCTTTTTTCTGCCAAACCATGCCTCCGGAGCAGATCGCCCCAGAATTCGGCGTCGCCAGCCATCTTCTCCTTAAGATCTCCCATCCTCCTTTGGGTTAGCGCGCGGGGCCTGCCCGGCTGCTTCTCCAGTTCAGCCCACCCCGGGCCGGATTCTCGTTCCAGCCGGCGGCGTGGCCCGTCCTCAAAAGACACCAGTGGAAAACGTGCTTCTCCCGGCCTGGCCATCGCTTTTCGAAGCCCTCGAATTGTTCCACGATCTCGACGTCGGCCATCCGACAAACGGCCGTGTCTCGATACTCCTCGCCAGTGGCTTCCCGCGGGAGGAACTCGCGGAGCTTCACTTCTTCTCCTCCTCCCAGTGAATATTCTTGGGCAGCCCCAGGCGGGCCTGGAGCTTATACAGGCCCTTCCGGCCAAAGCGTATCACCATGCCGGGGCGAAAGCCTTTTCTCCACGGGTTGTCGATGTCTTCCAAGGGATCCACGTCGTCTAGGATGCTGTTGCCAACGTAAGCTTTCTCCGGGTACCAATGCTGCAGGTAGATTGGCAGCTCGTCGACCTTGCAGCCGGCCAGGAGCGCCAGCGCTTCCGGGCATTCGGGCCGGATGACGGCCATTTCCCGGCCGATATTCTCCGGCGAAAGGTAGCAGTAAAAGTTGTCTTGTTCGCGGCAGTAACCATTGTGGAACGGGATGCCGCCAAAGAGGCTGGTCCAGCAGCGTTCGCTTCCGTAGGGGTAAAAGGCAAGTTCGTTGCGCTCGATGCGCGGGGCCGGGACCAGCACAATCGTGAATCCTTTAGTCAAGGCGGGAGCGAGCAATATCAACTTGCCTTCGGCAAGGCCGCGCAGCCAGAAATCGCGGTTGGCCGTTAACCTCTCGACATACCATTTAGTGACTGCTTCCTTCTCACGGTTGAATTCCTCGATGCTCAGGCGTTCGATAGTCGTGGCAAAGTTTTTCCGGGCGGTCCACATGTGGCTGTGCTTTATCTCCGCTTGCGTGCCCCATATCTCGTTGCGAAGCTTCTTTGGAACCAGCAGTTGCCTGGCCTGCTCGGCGTGCGGCGCGCGATGATCTCGTTCGGGTGGGGCAGGGGTGGAAGCAGGTGCTCAGGAATGGCAGGCGTGGAAGAGGGCAGGGGATTGAGCAGCTCCTCGGACACTTGAGATTTGTACCTCTCCTCCATCCATTGATTTTGGCCTGTTTTCTTCACGCGGAATTGGATATGGCCGCTGGTCACATTCTCGGTGGTGAATTTCTCAAATTGAAGGGGTTTGTAATCGCGGAGCGCCAAGGCCTGGCAGCCTTCGCTCAAAGCCATGGGCGTCTCAATCATGTTGCCCGTGTAGGAAAGCTCTTTGGCTTTGATTCGATCTAGGTTTTTCCAGTAACGGGCCAAGATAAGGTCGAACATCATTGCCAGCCAGATGAGGGTGTCGGCTGGCAGGTCCTTCATTTCCGCCAGCCTGACGGCCTCTTGTTGGGCGCGGATCGGCATCGTGGTGCCCGGTATGTTCATCTGTCCGCGGCCTTTTTCGTCGATCCAGGCGCCCATAAAGCCGTAGGGAAACCGGAGTTTCTCCATGCGGTGGGCCAGCTCCCGTGAGCCCCCGCGGCTGGACTGGAGGGTGGCCTGCTCCGGGTTGTCGAATTTTGGCTTATCACTAAGGAGAAAGAGACTATTGCCGTGTTTAATCGCGAATCCGAAGCACGAAGCGTTGATCTCCTCGGTATCTTGAATCAGCACGAGGGACACGCCCGAATCCTTGGTGTTGCCCAATATCCTCAGAAGGCTCGCGATGTTCCAGTAGAGGTAGACCCCAGGGTTGAATTTCATCGGGGCCGCTTCCGGCTCTCCCTTCGCAAAGACGTCTTCCCGCATGTAGTCAAGGGCCCGAAGCGCATCCCGCCGGATGTAAGACAATTCGATGCGATTGCCGAGGAGCTCCTTCACCGCCGGCGTCATGCACTCGTAGTGCTCAAGCGCCTGGGCGAGGGAAGATCGAAAATTGTCGAGAATGCCGGCGAAAGCGGGGTCTTTGAGGGTCTTGCGGATGTTGGAGAAAGCCTGGACTTTTCTCAACACGGCGCCGGCATCGTCCACCATGTCCTTCACGCTTTAGGCCACCTTATCCGCGTAGGCTTCGGTCTCGGCGTTGAGGATCAGCAAAGCGGTCACCCCGGATTCATCCAGCTGGAAGGCTTCGCTAATGACGTCACTCGCGACCCACGTGAGCATCGTCTGCTTCGACCCGAGAAGTTCCGTTCCGGTCAAGCTTTCCCATTCCGCGATGGCCTTTTCCAAAACTGTTGCCTGTTCTTCCGTCATGACTGGTGCGCCAAGGTTGGCGTAGCCTTCTGCCGTTTGGCGTGATCTTCCGCGCGCTGGCAGGTTGCGCAGTTCGGTATGAAAGCGTCATAAAAAACTGTATTGAATTCCTTGAACCGAGCGTTAAAACCACCATCGAGGTACTCGGAAACGTTCGCGTAAGGCCAGGAACCAAACCCGCATTTGTGGATCTGGCCGGTCTCGTCAATGAGGAATGAGTAGCGCCTCTCCGGCTGTTGGCAATAAGAGGCGAATGAGCTGTAAAACCCAGACCACTCGAAACGGTGGCGGCCGACCGGGACTAATGATTCCTCCTGGGTTTGGTCTTTGGTGGGGACCCGGTGGAGGACGCCAGCGTCCGTCAGCATTTGCACAGCGGCATCCACGTGCTTATTGGTGTGCCAACGGTCTTTCGAAATCCCGACGTGAACCTGTGGATGCTGGGAGAGGAACTCAATCACCCTCCTCCCGGTGGTGCTGCTGCCAGCCCAATCGCCATTGCTGACGAGCCGCACTTGGCGAAGATCTCTAATGAGCGTGTGGAGGATTTGGTCCCAGATCGGGTGGGTGAAGAATTCTCCTCCCATGGCCTCCGCGCGCCGAATGTTGTTGGCCTGGCAGAATTGAGTGATCGCGGCGGCCGTCTCCAGCGTCATGTCGCTTCCTGCCAATGGGTCGCACGAGAAACAGCAATGGGCGCAGGATTGGGTGCATCGGCGAGTGATCCGGATGGTGGGCTTGAGGCCCGCATACCGGTAGCAGGCGTCTTTTCGACCGCACGTCTCGCAGTTGCAGTTTTTCTTCCCACCACAGGAAGGATCAACGCAGATATCGCAGCAGGAACTCATTTTTGGCCTGTTTTCTCGGCGCAGCCATCATGGCTATGAGTATAAGTCCGCGCGGAGGGCATTTATGCCTTCCGCAAAGAGCGGCCCTAACGTCTTGTATATCCGCTGTTCATGGATGATCCCGTGGATGATGGCAATCTCCCACGGATCGGCTCGGAGGTGGAGACGTAGATCAAACCATTGCGGCTCCTTCAAGCCTTCATCCAGAACGTATTGCTTTACCCACGGAATCAGCTGCCGCAATTCCGGAAATTCCCCCTCAATCCATTTTACTGGGTCCGTTTCGGGTGGTTCGGCACGAGGGGCTTGCTTCAGCTGACCGTAGTGGCGGGACAAATCTGCCAAGAGAGCAAACCGTGTAATTCGTTTGGCCATTTGGGTCTGGTTTGATTACCAACGGCTCTGCACTGACCTGGCGTAGGCCCGGGCGATCTCCATTGCCTGTGCCGTGGTGATTTTGTGCAGCCGCCTTCCGTCGAAGTGGTAGACGAGAAGATTGTCGCTGTTCTTGGCGAAGTACTGGGCGTTCTCCATGGGTTTCTGGCTCAGCTCAACCCTGTTGACTCGCCCGAAAAGATAGGGAGTGGTCTGTCCTTTCGGTGGGAATATCGGAGAATCATGGGGAAACAGAAGGGAGAGGGCCGTTCCCGTTGGCCGTGTCCAGTGAAGGAAAGGGACGCCCGGGTTTTCCTCGAGGCTCTGCTTGTCATGCACCTCCAGATCTTCCCGGTATGCCGTGATGTGGCTCGAAACGAGCTCCAACAGAAGCTGGAAGGTTGTCTTGGAATTTTCGGTTTGCATATCGAGTGTTCTTCTTCCAGCGGAGCTGTGGTGCTTGTGCCGTGCAGCAACCGCAGTGCCGTGGAATACATTGCTGGCCCTGTCTTCACCACCTGGAGCTTTGCCATCGGCGCAGAGGATGTGGTACGAATCTATAGCCGTTGGCATGGAAGAACCAATAAAGGCCCACTTGCGTGACCGCCAGGACGCCGATGAACAGGCAGTAAGACCACGACGGAGGCTGCAGGGAGATGTAGTCGAATTTATGCCAGTCCTTGATGACGTAATCTTTGGCAACCTCGCTTTCAATGTCCTGCAACAGCCCATCATTGATGGGCTTCTCCATGAGCAGCGTCTGGAGATTCTTTTTGACCAGCTCGCGCTCAGTCCATCCGAAGGCGTAGGCCCAGGTGGCTGGAGCGGTTTTGGTGCCGCCGCCAAAGCAAATCACCAGATCGTTCTTTTTGCCCCCGATCCAGGCGGCCTGCTGCCAGTGTCCGTATTCCGGCGGCCGGTTGCCGAATCCAACCATAATCAGGTTGACCCTTTTCCATGGGCCAAGATGCGCGTTGAGGCAGTCCCACTTGTAAGGATCGATCAAGGCCGCCGCGGTTCCAAGCAATCTTTCAGATTGCCGCCAGTCGTGATTTTGCGGCCAGGGAGACACGAGAATGTTGGTTGGGACCTTTGAAATTTGGTGGCGGCAATTCTGCCGGCGGCTCCTTGAATTTGTTGGGCCCTCCACAACACTTTTTGTACTTCTTGCTGCTCCCGCAGGGGCATGGGTCGTTTCGGTTAATTTTCATAAACTCTGTGCCGGTTTTAAAATGCAGGTTTTTCGGCGTGTGCCAAATTTGAAGGTTGGATGCATGCGTAAATCGTTTCCTCATGGACGTGCTCCACTTGGTCGATGAGCGTGTATCTGCCTGGTGGCACCTTGACCACCAGAATCTCGTCTTCTTCAAAGTGTTTCGGCTTCAACTTGGAGGCGTCGCATGCAGTGAACCACCTCAAGTCAGTTCGGAAGGAGATCGCGCCGAGATCTTTCCACCCTCGCCAGATGGCTGCCTCGTGCTTGGTCCGGTTATCCTCCGGCTTATACCCGATTCGGAAGGCTTTCCCTTTCCTGTAAAGGCGCCGGCCACGTCCTCCAACGTAAAGGTGCCAAAATCCCAACTTTTCGAAGTACCGTGAGTAAGCAATTCGCCCACCCTCGCTGTTGACGCTTTCCCGCTCTTCATGAGGTTGGTCTTTGACCAGTTCAGGATCATTGATCCACTGGAAAAAGGCAATTTCGCCCGATGGGATATCGATAGTGTAGCTGCCTGCCGGCAGGTGCCCGTTCACGCCGCGGAATCGTGGCAGAATGGCGTACTCACGGCGATCGCCGTCCCAGTAGCGGACCGGACGAATGGTCTGACCGTCATACCCCCATTGAATGCGCAGGCCGGTAACATGGCATTCGGGGCCACTAAAACAAACTCCACCTGGCCTCATCTTCTTGAAAGTTTCCTGGCAAGGATTGGCTGCCCATGCCTCGAACAGTTCACGTTTCCGAGCTTTGACATCGGCTGTTGCAGACTCTTCGGCAAGCAGGCAATAGGCGAGGGACATGGCCAGTTCGCCTGAGAGGCGCTCGACGATGACCTCGCGCGCGGGCTCGCCCATGAAGTTTTTGCGGGTGGTTGAGCCTCCGTAGTANNACCGCGACGATGAACTCCCGGAACTTGGGCTCAGTTTTGACTGCCAAGCCCGCCTTTTCGCTGTCGGCCCATATCTGGGCTGAAGTTGGGCGATAATGCTGCAGGTTGGTGGCCTTGGCAAAATCCTCCCGGCTGAACTGTAGGCGGTCACCGGCGGTGTTGCGGGCATGGATGGTTCCGCCCGTGTCGCGGACTGCTAGGCGGACGACGGCGCCGTTTTCGAGCCGGTAGTAGCCTCTGGGAAATCGTTTCATCAGGTGGCGAGAGCTTGCTCCTCCTGTGGGTCCGGTGTCCACGCCGGCAGTCCGGCAGCCATGCACTCTTCGATGGTGGCAAATCCGCTTTCCTTAACGGCGACCGGAACGATTCTGAGGTCGGGAAGTGTCTGCTGAGGGTAATCTGGGTTGGCTTCCCAAGAGTGAATGTGCTCCTTTGCCTCTTTTTCGCTGGCGAAGGTTGCCGCGGCCGTCTGGCCAACGGGGTCCAGATTGGACCAGAAGCCGAGGCCCAGGCAGTTGCCCAGGTAGACGCCATCGGCTGGGTGGTAGATTACGAATTCGTTGAACATGTCTGCTCTGGTTGAAGATTTTCGGGGTGAAAGTGTCTATAGCACTGGAGATAGGTGACGTCGTCGAACGTCCAGTTCCGGGTGATGCCGGCTTTCTCGATTTCGTCTACTTGCTCCCTGGTTGGGCGCCACTCCTTGCACTCCAGCCATGCGGTGACCATGCGGCGCGCGATCTCCCGGCACGGGAGTTTCCTCTCGTGGTCGGGGAGGAGCAGGCACCCCCAGAACCCAGAAAACGGTGTGGCTACGCCATCCACGCATTCAAAGACCTGCTGGCCGTCGTCCATGTATCGTGTCCGGGCCACGAAGAACTGACGGCCCTGTACCTGGAAGCTGTTGCGCGCGGTGATTCGGTAAGAAGGCATATCAGTGGGCGACAGGTTGCGGCCGTCCGGTTCGATCTGCCTTGGCGCGGGCCTTCA
>PLWR01000467.1:0-219 GCA_003165615.1 Acidobacteriota bacterium
GTGGATCACTGGCAGGTGACCATCAAGGTCGGCTTCACCGTGAAAGATTGACCGCGGTCCGATATGGAAATGCGCGGAGTGAATTTAACCCTTTATGACCAAAGAAAACATGACCTCAGAATTGAACATCACTCGTGAAAAGATGATCCAGCTGCTGAACGAGGATCTTGCCGGAGAATACCAGGCAATCATCGCCTACACCGTGTACAGCCAGGTGCT
>PLWR01000467.1:249-2659 GCA_003165615.1 Acidobacteriota bacterium
CGTTGAGCGAAGCCTTGCGCGCCATTATTGTGCAGGAGCAGGACCATGAAATTGATCTGGCTGCGGCACTGGGCATTGATGTGCCTCCCGCCATCGTGCCTCCAGAACAGAAGAATGATCGAAACCAAATCCAGGACACCCATGCCCCAAGGCGATAAATCCAGCTACACGGACAAGCAGAAGCGCCAGGCGGAACACATCGAAGCGGGCTACGAGAAAAAAGGCGTCAGCACGGAGACGGCGGAGGCGCGGGCTTGGGCCACGGTCAACAAACTTTCCGGCGGCGGTAAAAAGAGCGGTTCCGGCCGGAAGAAAAACCAATTATCAAGATGCCAGCTTTAACCGCCAAACAAGTCGGTCTTCACTTGAAAGCCGTTCCGAACTGGTCGAAACGTGCTCAATCTATTGTTCGGACTTACAAATTTGAGGGGTTCCTGGAAAGCATCGCTTTTGTCAAACGGATCGCCGGGAAAGCCCAAAAATGCAATCACCATCCGGACATTGATATTCGCTTTGATAAGGTCGCGCTGAAGCTGTCCATGCATGATGAAGGGGGAATCACCGAAAAAGATTTTTCGCTTGCCCGGCAGTGCGATGACGTCTTCTCCAAGTTTTTTGCGCCGTGATCGCCGCAAATTCAACAGCGAAAACAACTCGCTTGAAAACCGGCCGGGAACTTGCAAGAGAAACACCAAAGTATCATGGTTACCCACCTCCTTGAGGAATGCGATTATAAATACCAAGAAAGTAGTGACAGACTATCCGATCCAACCGGTTCTGGCGGAACGGTGGAGTCCCTTACGGCTTCGAATACCGTGCGGTGTCGGAGGCCGATCTGCGTTCGTTGTTCGAGGCAGCGCGCTGGGCGGCGTCTTCCTACAACGAGCAGCCTTGGAACTATCTGGTGGCGACCAAGGAAAACCTCCATGAGTTCGGACGACTCCTTTCCTGTCTGGTGGAAGCAAACCAAGCGTGGGCCAAGGCGGCGCCGGTGCTTGTTCTGGGTGTCGTGAGTTTGAGGTTTGCCAAGAATAACAAGGACAACCGGGCCGCCGTTCACGATCTGGGTCTGGCCCCCGGGAATCTGCTGGTAGAGGCAACGGCGCGCGGTCTCTCGGTGCATCAGATGATCGGTATACTGCCTGATAAGGCGCGGGAGGTTTACCAGATACCTGATCATTACGAGGCCTGGACGGCCATGGCCATCGGATACAAAGCCGACCCGGCCAAACTGCCAGATGCCCTGAAGGAGCGCGACTTGGCTCCTCGGCAGCGAAAGCCCTTGAGGGAGTTCGTTTTCACCGGCCAGTGGGGAAACCCGTCGCCTCTCGCGCTGAAAGGTTAGTGGGGGGAATACCCCATAGCACGCGTTCCATCGGCGGGGCACCTTGTTCCCGTAACGTCAGAAGAGAATAACAATTATTACGGAGAATTACTAATGAATACGAATACACAATCAGAGCAGACGGTTGAACAAGACAAGACGCGATTTCTGAAACTCATTTCCAACTCAGCCTCAGCCACACTGGGGATGGCTTTGGTGGCGGTGGGATTCATGATCACGGTCCCACGCGCAAACGCGGCGCCAACGGTCTGCACGAAAGACTGCAACTTCATCCAGGCGGCCGCCCAAGGCGGCATGACCGAGGTGAAATTGGGCGAGCTGGCATCCCGCACCGGGCAGCGCGACGATGTGAAGCAGTTCGGCCAGAGGATGGTGAAGGATCATGGCGGCATCAATGACGACCTGAAAGCCCTGGCCGCGCAAAAAGGCGTGACCTTGCCCGACAGCCTGGATGCGGAACATCAAGGGATGGTGGATAAAATGTCGGCCTTGTCTGGTTCAGATTTCGACAATGCCTATATCGCCGGCATGATCAAGGACCACAAAACGGATGCCAAGGCCTTTAAAGCTGAATCTTCCGCAACGAAAGACACGGATGTCAAAGGCTTCGTGGATAAAACCATTCCGGTTGTGAATGAGCATTTGAAGCTCATCACTGCCATGAAGAAACAAAGTTCCTAGTTAAGTGTTCCCTGCCACGCCCTTTCCCATCCAAGACAATGGAGACCATTCCCATCGTCATCCTGGGCGGAGGCGTGGTTGCTGGTTATGCCGCCAAGGAGTTCGCCGCCCAGAGCGGTAAAAAGGGGGGGCTGGCCATCGTCACGGCAGAAAACACTTTGTCATACGAGCGCCCTTCTTTGTCGAAGGGCTTTCTGTCCGGCAAGGAAGAAGCCAGCGACATTCAGATTTCCAATGCCGCCTTTTACCGCGAGCATGGCATCACTGTCCACCGAAACTTCCGGGTGGAGAAAGTGGACTTCAGCCGCCGCTGCCTGCATAGCGATTCGGGTAAAATGATCGGCTTTGAGCAATTACTTATCGCAACGGGTTCTACGGCTCGAA
>PLWR01000157.1 GCA_003165615.1 Acidobacteriota bacterium
ACGGCGCGGAAGCCGTTGAACTTCTCCACGGAGCCGGTGGCGCGCAAGGTGTAATCGCCCGCCGCGATGTCAATGGTGGTCTGGTCGAAGACCGCGGGGGTCATCTGTGAGGCGACGAAGCGCTGCCAGATCAGCTTGTAGAGTTTGAATTCATCGGCGCTCAGAACCTTGCGCAATGAATCGGGCGTACGCAAGACGTCCGTCGGCCGGATGGCCTCGTGCGCGTCCTGGGCGCCTTTCTTGCTGCGGTAATGGATGGCTTCCGGGGGCAGATAATCATTCCCGAAAGTCTTCTGGATGTAAGCGCGCGCCGCGGTAAGAGCGCCTTCCGACACGCGGGTGGAATCCGTGCGCATATAGGTGATGAGGCCGACGGCGCCTTCATCCTTCAACTCGATGCCCTCGTAGAGGTGCTGCGCCACCATCATGGTTTTCTTGGCGTAAAAGCGCAGCTTGCGCACGGCTTCCTGTTGCAGCTTGCTGGTGATGAACGGCGGCACCGGGAATTTCCGCTTCTCTTTGGTGGTGACCGATTGCACCACCAGGTGGGCGGCTTTAATCGCCGCGGTAATCCGGTCAGCCGTCGCCTGGTCAGGGATCTCAATGTCTTTTCCCTGGTATTTCGCCAGGTGAGCTTCAAACGCCGGGGGCTTCCTGCCTTCCACGTTGGCGGTGATGGTCCAGTATTCCTTTTTCTGGAAGGCCTGGATTTCCCGCTCGCGCTCCACGATCAGCCGCAATGCAACGGTTTGCACGCGCCCGGCGGAGATTCCGCGCCTGACCTTGTCCCAAAGCAGCGGACTGACCTGATAGCCCACCAGTCGGTCCAGAATGCGGCGCGCCTGTTGCGCATCCACCAGATGGGTATCGATCTCTTTCGGGTGCTCGAACGCTTCCCTTACTGCGTCGCGGGTAATTTCGTTAAAGAGCACGCGGTAGAATTTCGTCTTGCTCGAATCCAGCAGGTCGTGCAGGTGCTGGCAGATGGCCTCCCCCTCGCGATCCGGGTCAGCCGCGAGGTAAATAGCATTCGCCTTCTTCGCCGCCGACTTGAGGTCGGCAATAACCTCCTTCCGCGTGGGGATGGAGATGTAGGTTGGCCGGAAGCCGTGTTCCACGTCGACGCCCAGCTCTTTCTTGGGAAGGTCCATAACGTGTCCCATGGAAGCCTTCACCGAGAAGTCCGATCCGAGATATTTGTTGATGGTTTTCGCCTTGGCGGGCGATTCCACGATGACCAGCGATTTACTCATAGGTCCCTGTGAATGGTAACCGGCAACCGGGTTCTAGCCCGGACTGCTCACGACAGCTTGGGAAGGGCAGGCCTTTAGAGGTTGCTGAAAAAATCATTGGCACTGTCATTCTGAGGAGCCAGCAGGCGACGAAGAATCTCGCATTGCCTTGAAAACGCTCAGAGCGAGATCCTTCGCTGCTGCTCTGGATGACAGCATGGGGGCGTTTTTCCGCAACCTCTAAAGCCCCGTCCTTCCGCCCGTCTACAAAGAGTGCCCTTCATTCCTGCAACTCGGCACCGGCTATCAGCTTCGATCCTTTCGAAAAGACAATCTCGATTCAGTACCCTATCACGCTTCGTCCTTCCGCGTGCGTTCGATGCTTCAACTTGTCTCAATGATCCCGTGCCCTACAGTTTACGGATAAAATTCTTTCCCGGCAACTGCCGGATCAAACCATTCATCTCCAATTCCAGCAGCGCCCCCAGGACTCTTGGGTGCGGAACCTTCGCGGCGTTCACAATATCATCCACAAAAGACGTCTGGTCAGCCCTTAAGACTTCAAACACCGCTTTCTGATCCGGGGTTAGCGAGGCCTGGAAAAGCGAGCCGGCATGCGCCCCTATCGGTTCTCCTTCCGACGCCTCGGCGGGCGGCAAAAGCTGCATACGAACCTCGGGCGGAAACTCCTCGATAACGTCCATCCATTGGTCCACCAGCTTCGCCCCCTGTTTGATTAGATGATTGGGGCCGAAGCTTTGGGCGGAAGTTATATTTCCCGGCACGGCAAAGACTTCGCGGTTCTGCTCCACCGCCAGGCGCGCCGTAATCAGCGATCCGCTGTACTCCGCCGCTTCCACCACCACCACCCCAAGTGAAAGTCCGCTGATAATGCGATTGCGGATGGGAAAGTTTTCCGGAGTCGGCCCCGTCCCCAGGGGGAATTCTGAAATCACCGCGCCGGACTTGGCAATCTCCTCCGCCAATTTCTTGTTCTCGCGGGGGTAAATCACATCGATGCCGGAACCCAGTACGGCCAGGGTTTTACCGTGAGCTTCGAGCGCTCCACGGTGCGCGGCGGAATCCACCCCGCGGGCAAGTCCGCTTACCACCACCAGTTGCCGCTCGGCCAAATCGTGGGCCAGGCGGTGCGCTACCGAGCTGCCGTAGGCGCTGGGCCGCCGCGATCCCACCACCGCCACCGCGTACTGCGAGAGAACCCTGACATCGCCCCGCACGTAGAGCAGCAGCGGCGCGTCGGGAATCTGTTTGAGCAGCGGGGGGTATTCCTCGCTGTCGAAGGCAATCAGCTCGCAGTCGGCTTTGGTCGCCGCCTCCACTTCCCTTTCGGCATCTGTCAGGGCAGCTTGAGCAAAAATCGCCTGCGCCACCCGCGCCGGAACCCCGCAACTCTCCAGCTCGGTCAGCGATGCCATGTAGGCGGCTTGCGGCGACCCGAAATGCTCGATGAGCTTGTGGCACCCGCGGATTCCCAACCCTTCAATGCGCGTCAATGCCACCCAGAACGGTATCGATTCACTCATCGCTTGTCCTTTGTGCGAAACCCACGCCCTGCGGCGTGCCCCCAGACCACCACGCCCCGACCCCGTCCATCCGGGTCGCTTTCCGGGGGGGAAGCATTATATTGCCTAATGACTTATGAGGGCTTATTAATTCGTAACCCAGGGAGGGCTCGCTCATCGGGTGATTGGCTGATCGGGTCTTCGCCCGCCGAAGGGTTTCGACCTCTTCTGTCAGGTGTAGCGCCTCGGCCCGCAGGCGGGTCATCGGGCCATTGGGGCATTGAAGACCTTCTGACGGCTGAAATTGATTCATTTTCTCACCCCGCACTGCCGATAACCGATATGGGGAAGTGTGCCACGCGCGGGAGGTGCCACGGCCATCCCGGCCGCGTTCAAGACGGGCTCCCGCGGACTTGCAATTCCTCATCATTCTCATTATTCCACTCGATTCCGCCGATAACGAAGCGGGGGAGTGTGGGCGGCCCGCTTGATGGGAATTTGCCATGCACCCTCGCCCGGATTATTCATGAGGGACGCCCGTGAAAAGCAGCTTCAAGAACGTTTCTCACAGAGTTCACAGAGTGATAAAGGTATCGGTATCCTCGAACCACTTGACCACAGAGT
>PLWR01000099.1 GCA_003165615.1 Acidobacteriota bacterium
TGTCACTATATTATGCAACACTCACTAATTCCAAAAACCGGCGGTCAGTGACCGCCGCTACAGCGCGTCGTGAGAAAATTGCACACAGACTCTGAAGGGGCAGAACCTTTCGAGGATCGACACGTCGGCTGTGGGTTGCAAGGTACGGTTGGTTAAGTGCTCCATGCCCGCCGTGCCAACCAGCGAATTTTTTAGTATGATGGTAGAGCATTGCGGGGGTGTAGCTCAGCCGGATNNGGTTCGAGTCCCTCCACCCCTGCCACACTTTCCTTCCTCGCCAGTTTCGCGGTGGGAGTTTTGAGCGGGGGGAGCGAATTGCGTGGCACACAAACTTCCAAGCCAGAGCATCTCGAGAGGGCTTCCGGTAATTGACGCCTGGAAAATGACCTGCTGCCGTGAGCAAAAAGGCCCCGGGGTGAGAACGGAGGTCGCGCCCGACGCTGGGATCAGTTGTGCGGTTCCTGCCCGGCAGGTGCGGCTACGCTGGCTTCCAACACTTCAGGGTTGGCCAATTCCATATTTTCGACTGAGGGTTCCTCTGTCGCAACTTTGCTAAGTTTCTTCTGGGCGCGACGTTCGGCTTTCTCGCGCTGCTTTTCCAAGCGCTTCATTTCCTTCTGACGTTTCAGGAACGTAGTGGCCATAAAGGCCTCCTTGAAATCCAAATATAAGCTGACAATTCCCCCACCATTTCGCACGGGACTACCAGCGGGGTTCACGTGGTTGGCGCGGGGCATCGCGGTAATCCTCGTTGGAATATCCGCCCTTCCCTCGCCCACCACCCCCGCCACCACTGCCGCTGCTGCGCGGCGGTCCGCTGCGCTCCGTTTTGGGGCGGGCTTCATTGACCTTAAGTGCGCGGCCCCCGACCTCTTTTCCATTAAGGCCGGCAATGGCCTTGGCGGCTTCTTCATCGTTGGGCATTTCCACAAAGGCAAAACCCCGAGCCCGGCCGGTCTCGCGATCCATCGCCACGTGGACGCGCGTGACCTGTCCGAACCCCTGGAACAGCGCCGTCAATTCACTCTCTGTAGTTTGAAAACTCATGTTGCCAACAAAGAGGTTTTTCATCGATTCCTCCTGACTACTCGAGATTACCGGGGGCGTACAACGTCCGTTACCGGCGCCGCCGTCCCGCGGCTTGTCTTAAAAAGAATTTTGCACAAAAATCCGGAAATGGCCCGATCGCGCCGGGTGGCGGAGTTTCCGCAGCACCGTGGCTTCGATCTGGCGAATCCGCTCGCGGGTAACGGCGAAGGTCCGGCCGACTTCCTCGAGCGTGCACTCACTGTCATTGTCCAATCCAAACCGCATGCGAATAATGGCTTCCTCGCGCGCCGTAAGCGACTTCAGCATGGAGGCCACCTGTTCCTTGAGGTTCAAGTTAATGGCGGCATCGGACGGCGAGGCATAAGCCTTATCTTCCAGAACGTCACCCAGGTCCGATTCTCCGTCCTTGCCAATAGGGGTCTCCAGGGACACGGGCTGCTGCGCAACCTTCCGGGTGGTGCGCACATTTTCGACATCCACCTCCAGGCGCTTGGCGAGTTCTTCGGCGGTGGGTTCGCGGCCCAACTCCTGGACGAGTTGCCGGCTGGTGCGCATCTGTTTATTGATCGCCCCAAACATGTGTACAGGCACCCGAATGGTGCGCGCTTTATCCGCAATCGCACGCGAGACGGCTTGACGAATCCACCAGGTGGCATACGTGGAAAACTTGTATCCCCGCCGCCAATCGAATTTATCAGCGCCCCGCATCAAACCAATATTTCCTTCCTGGATCAAGTCGAGAAACTCCAGGCCCCGGTTGGCATACTTCTTGGCGATGGACACTACGAGGCGAAGGTTCGCTTCGGTCAATTCCTTCTTGGCGCGTTCGGCATCCGCTTCGCCGCGGCGGACGAGAACCAGCGAACGTTTCAAGGCGGTGATCCCGATCCCGCTCGATTCCTCGATCTCCTTGAGTTGCGCGCGGCGCGACCGCAGGCTTATGCGCGCGGCGGAACTCTTCCCGCCGACAGCGCCGGCGTGCTGTTCCCGCCGGGAGGTCGCGTGCCCCAGCGCTTCCATCTGTTCCAGCGTATGCCGCAGCTTGTCAATCAGGCGTTTCTTCTCCAGCGGGTGGAACCCGATGGAGCGAGCCAACTGCGACACCTCGACCCACGTCCGCGACAACCGGTAGCGAGCCCGCCGGTGAACGCGCGGGTTCGACTTCGGAATGGCGTTGAGACGATCCGCCTGCTGAAGTCCCACCGCGTAGAGCTTCTCAACCTTGTCGATGAGCCGCAGCGTAAGGCGAGTCTTCTGCTCGATTTTCTCTTCACTCAATTCGTCTTCATCGAAATGGACAACCTCGCGAATGGAGAGCGTGCCTTTGCGGATCTCCTTGCCAATTTTGATGAGCTCTTTGAGAACCAGAGGGGAGCGAGAAATTATTTTGAGCACCAGCGCGCGGCCCCGCTCCATGCGCTTGGCGATGGCCACCTCTTCGGCGCGTTTCAGCAACGGTACGCTGCCCATCTCGCGGAGATAGAGCCGTACCGGATCACTGGTCTTGTCCAGAATGTGAACGGTCTCATCGACCTCGGCATCTTCACCGTGAGCAGGATCATGCGGCGTTTCGAATTCCGGGCCTTCCGCATGGCCCCGCACGCGGCGTCCAACCTTGGGCGCAGGAGCGTCTTCGTAGACGGGGACGTTGTGATGCTCGAAGGCGGAAAGCACGCTGTCGATTTCGGCGGTGGCGGGCGTCTCGCTGGGCAGGACGTCGCTGACCTCGTCAAAAGACACATATCCGCGTTCTTTTCCTAAGGTGATGAGATCGCGGACCCGGTCATCCTCTTTCTGAAGCACAAGCGGCAAAGGTTTCTCCCCTGANNTGGTCTTAATGCTGCGGGTTGCAATGCTCGCCAGTCGCACACCACGTATTGTTCGAAAACCGTGTCCCTCTATTCTACATCAGGTGCCCGCGTATCGGACGGATATTCTTAATGTTGGGTACGTGAAAGGTCCCTCCGGCGTCCTAGTGGGGATATGAATGTCTAATTCTCCCCCCGCGCCCCATGCACAACCCTCATTTATATAGATGCTTACGGTTTGCTTATGGATATAAGGGAGCTGGCAGTGCATCCCATTCGTCCCAAGGGAGTCGATGTATCACACAGAAAGTAAGCATGTTGGGTCGATATGAGGCAATTTTCTGCGAAATAAGTGTTACGTGTCACTCGGTTCCGCTCGACCGGATTCCCGTCCAAGCAGCTCAATCCCTCCCGGGGTGCTGGTGTCATTTGGAATGGAAACACTTTCGAAGCACCCGTCATTCCTGCGAAGGCGGGAATCCATCCGCAAGCCATAGGAAACGCGCCGACGACGGGGTGGATTCCCGCCTTCGCGGGAATGACGGCACTTGGGAAGGGCCGCGCACCGCAAATGACACCAGCACCCCTCCCGGCATTCCTTCAGGGTAAATTTGTTCTAAGAGA
>PLWR01000275.1 GCA_003165615.1 Acidobacteriota bacterium
AGCCCGACGTGCACGCGCCGCACAGAATGCACTTGGTGGTGTCGTCGAATTTCTCGCGTTCTTCCGGCGACTGCAGGCGCTCCTTTTCCGGGTCGGCTCCTTTGGTGATCAGGTAGGGCTTCACGCTGCGAAACTTCTCGAGGAACGCATCCATGTCCACCAGCAGGTCCTTAATAACCTTGTACCCACGCAACGGTTCAATGGTAATCGTGCGGCCCAGGCTATTGAGCAGCAACTTGCACGCCAGCGCGTTCCGTCCATTGATTTGCATCGCGTCGGAGCCGCAAACTCCGTGCGCGCACGACCGGCGATAGGTCAGGGTGCCGTCCCTGTACCACTTCACATAGTTCAGCGCGTCGAGCAGACGGTCAGTGGGCTCGGCATCAATCCTGTATTCACCCCACCACGCTTCCTTATCTTTTTCCGGATTGAAGCGCTTGATCTTTAAAGTGACCTGCATGGTGAACTCCTGTGAATCGGGTCATCGGGCCATTTGGCCATCGGGTCATTGAAAAGCTGTCCGTGGTCAGTTGTCCGTTGCAAGTGATTTTGCGAAATGAGAAGAGTGGGCCATAGACAACGGGCAACTGACTACGGACAACGGACAGCTTTTAATGACCCGATGGCCCGATGAACCAATGACTCAATATTTCCTCTCCATGGGCTGAAACTTGGTGATGACCACGGGCTTATACTTGAGTTCAACTCCCTTGGGCGATTGATATGCCAGGGTGTGTTTCAGCCAGTTCGCGTCATCACGCTTGGGAAAATCTTCCCGGCTATGGCCGCCGCGGCTCTCCTGGCGGGCCAGGGCGCTTTCCACCAGCACATCGGCGAGATCCAGCATACCGCCGAGTTCGATCACTTCCAGCAGTTCGGTGTTGTAACGCAAACCGCGATCCTCCGCCTTCACCTGGCGGTAGCGGTCGCGCAACTCGCGCAACTTCTCCCGCATGGCGGTAAGACCCGGAGCATCGCGGAACACCGAAGCCTTGTCCATCATTTCGTCCTGGAGCGCGTCGCGGATATCGGCGGCGCGTTCCTTGCCGGTGGAATTCAGCACCTGGCTCACCATGGCGCGGGCAGGCTCGTCAGGCTTGGCGGGCAACGGCACCCAATCGTTTTCCTTCATGAAATTCGCCGCGTGGCGGCCGCCGCGCCGTCCGAAGACCAGGATATCGACTAGCGAATTGGTTCCCAGCCGATTCGCGCCGTGTACGGAGACGCAGGCCACTTCACCCGCCGCGTAAAGTCCCGGCAGCGGCGTGTTCTTTTCGTCAATCACCACGCGGCCGTCAACATCGGTGGGAATCCCGCCCATCGCATAGTGTGCGGTGGGTTGGATGGGCACCGGCTGGGTAAGCGGCTCAACGCCCAGATACGTCCGGGCGAATTCCGTAATGTCCGGCAGCTTCTTATCCAGGACCTCTTTTCCCAGGTGGGTCATGTCGAGGTAAACGTAATTCTTGCCACCGATGCCGCGCCCTTCGCGAATCTCGCGGTAAATCGCGCGTGAAACCATGTCGCGCGGGGCGAGGTCAAGCAGCGTGGGCGCATAGCGTTCCATAAAGCGCTCGCCCGAATTGTTGCGCAGAATGGCGCCTTCACCGCGCGCCGCTTCGCTCAACAGGATTCCCATCTTGTAAATGCCCGTGGGGTGAAACTGGAAGAATTCCATATCCTCCAGCGGAATTCCGCGGCGATAGACCACCGCCATGCCGTCGCCGGTCAGCGAGTGGGCGTTGGAGCTGACGCGAAACATCTTGCCGCAGCCGCCCGTGGCGAAGAGCACCACTTTGGATTGAAAGGTGTGAATTTCCCCCGTGGCCAGGCACAGCGCCACCACTCCCGCGCAACGCCCCTGCTCAATCAGCAGGTCGAGGACGTGATACTCATTGTAAAAGTGCACGTCGTTCTTGATGCACTGCTGGTAGCAGGTCTGGAGAATCATGTGCCCGGTGCGGTCGGCGGCATAACAGGAGCGGCGCACGGGCGCTTTACCGAATTCCCGCGTGTGCCCGCCGAACGGCCGTTGGGCGATTTTTCCGTCCGGAGTGCGGCTGAAGGGCAGACCCCAATGTTCGAGATCATAAACGGTCTCGATCGCTTCCCGGCAGAGGATTTCCACCGCGTCCTGGTCAGCAAGGTAGTCGCTGCCCTTGACGGTGTCGAACATGTGCCATTCCCAATGGTCCTCTTCCAGGTTGCCGAGGGCGGCGCCAATGCCTCCCTGCGCGGCTCCCGTGTGCGAGCGCGTGGGATAGAGCTTGCTCAATACCGCCACGTTGCCCTTTCCGGCAAGTTGCAGCGCGGCCATCAACCCCGCGCCTCCCGCTCCCACTATCACTGCGTCATACCGTTGGACCATGTGATTAAGCCTCTGCAAGAGTTGTCAGTCGTCAGTTGTCAGTTGCCAGTAAGAACCGTTCCTGGGAGTTGATGCCGGAAGACATGCTCGGGAATGCGCCCCCTCGCCTTACGCCCTCTCACGGCGCCATAGGCGGCTGAAACGTCAAAATGGCCAGCGATCCCAGCGTGAGGAGAACAAACCCCAGCACGTAAAGCGAAGCCAGCGAGATCACCCGCCAGCCGCGCGGGCTTATGTAATCCATCAGTACCGTGCGAACGCCGTTCACACCGTGAATCAGCGCGAGCCATAACATCAGCAGGTCGTAAGTCCGCCAGAAGGGCGTGGCATACCGTGCCGCGACGAACTGGAAGTCGATATGATCGACGTTATGGATAATGTGCATGATCAGCAGATGGCCCAGCGCCAGAAAAAGCAAGAGAAGGCCTGAAATGCGCATGAAGATCCAGGCGTAGAGCTCCAGCCCGCTTTCCGGTCTTGGTTTTCCCGCTCCACTCATCGAATTCCCCCTACTTCACAATGAAGCTCAACATGTAAATGGCCGTGGGAATGAAAAGAACAGTAAAGGTGATTCCCACCGCATAATTGAGCTGGCGATGGAAAGCCATGGTTTCCGGCCAGAAGTCGGTGATACAGATTCGGAGCCCATTGATGGCGTGGTAAAGAACCGCCGCCACCAGCCCCACTTCGCTCACGCGAAAGACGGGGTTGCGATAAAGAAAGAGCAGCTGGTTAAAGACCTTCGGGCCCCATCCAATCACGGATATATCCACGATGTGGATTAACAAGA
>PLWR01000603.1 GCA_003165615.1 Acidobacteriota bacterium
GTGCTCTACGAGATGGCCACCGGGCAGTTGCCGTTTCGCGGAGAGAGCCCAGGGGTGATTTTCGAGGCGATTCTGAGCCGCACGCCCGTATCTCCAACTCGCATTAATCCCGACCTGCCGCCGAAACTGGAAGACATTATCCTGAAAGCCCTGGAGAAAGACCGCAATTTGCGGTACCAGCACGCCTCGGACATGCGCACGGATTTGCTGCGGGTTAAGCGGGATCTGGACAGCGGCGCATCTGTAGCGCCGGGCTTTAGCCCGGCACGTGCCGACCTCAAGGTCGGCGCTACGTCGGCCGGTACTGACCTCGACGTCGGCGCTACGTCAGCCGGTGGGGGCTCACAGGCAACCCGCGTGCAAGCGGTTCCCCAATTGGGAGTGACCCCGCCGCCACCCTCTTCTGCTTCGGCAAGCGTGGCGAAGGTGGACACTGCCCCGGGAGGCACGAAAACCTGGCGGTGGAGAATCCTGGCGCCCGCCGCCGTTTTGCTCATCGCGCTGGTGGCGGGGGGAATCTACTGGCGCACTCATCACGCTCCCGTGCTCACGGAGAAGGACACCATCGTCCTGAGCGACTTTGCCAACACCACGGGCGACGCGGTGTTTGACGGCACCCTGCGCCAGGCGCTGATCGTGAAGTTCCAAGAGTCGCCGTTTCTGAACCTGCTGCCCGAAGACCAGGTGCGGGAGACACTGAAGCTGATGAGCCGCTCGCCGGACGAGCGCGTGACCAAGGACATGGCGCGGGAAATCTGCCAGCGGGTGGGCGCCAAGGCCATGGTGGCGGGTTCGATAACGCAACTGGGCGCGAGCTATGTGCTGGAGCTCGAGGCATCCAACTGCTCTTCCGGTGCAGTGTTGACCGCCACCCAAACGCAAGCCGCCTCCAAGGACCAGGTGCTGGCGGCGCTCAACCAGTCGGCCGTCGAGTTGCGCAGCAAACTCGGCGAGTCCCTGCCCTCGATGCAGAAATTCAACACCCCTATTGAGCAAGCCACCACCAGCTCTCTGGAGGCTTTGAAAGCGTACAGCCTGGCGCGAGAAGCTCACTTTATTCAGGGCGATCCTCAGGCCCTTCCGCTCTACCAGCGCGCCATCACGCTTGATCCTCAATTCGCCGCGGCTTATGTGGCGCTCGGAATCTCCTACGCCAACCTGGGCGAATCGGCCTTGGGGCGGGAGAACCTGCAAAAGGCCTACGCGCTCGCCAACCGCGTCAGTGAGCGCGAAAGGCTTTACATCACGGCCGAATACTACAATATTGCCTCGGGTGAACTGGACAAGGCCCAACAGACGTTTCTGGTCTGGACCCAATTGTACCCCCGCGACTATCTTGCCTACGCCAATCTGGGGGTCGTTGACACCGCACTTGGCGACTGTGTCGGCTCCGCCACTGCGACCCGCCAATCTCTGCTCCTGAACCCGAGGCCGCTGGGTTACTCGAACCTGATGGGTAATTATCTTTGCCTGGATCGCATGGACGAAGCCCAGACGGTCTACCAGGAAGCGGTGGATCACAAGATCGACAACTACCTGCTGACCGAGGCGCACTATGCCCTGGCTTTTGCCCGGCATGATACCAACGCCATGAAGGCCGACGTGGACTCGGGCGCCGGCAAGCCCGGCGTGGAAGACTATTTTCTGGCGATGGATGCGGATACGGCAGCCTACTATGGGCGAGTCGGCGAAGCCGGGCAACTTTCCCAGCGCGCCGTGGAATCCGCGCGGCGCAGCCAGGAGGCGGAAACGGCGGCCGGATGGATGGCCACGGCGGCGCTGCGCCATGCCTTGTTCGGGGACTTCACCACGGCGCGGGCCCAGGGTGCGGCGGCGCTCGCCATTTCGCACGGCCACGACGTGGATGCGGCGGTGGCGCTCGCCCTGGCTCTGGCGGGGGACGCCCGCGGCGCGGAAGCGCTGGCTGTCGATCTCGACCGGGAATTCCCCCTCGACACCATTGTTCAGCACAATTACTTACCGGAAATACGCGCGGAAATTGTGTTGCAGCGCGGTGACCCGGCGCGAGCCCTGGATCTGCTCCAAGCCGCCACTGCGTACGAAATGGGACAGACATTCCTTCCCGTTTTGGGTTTCTTCCCTATTTACGAGCGGGGGCGAGCCTACCTCCAGACCCACAACGGCACTGCCGCCGCGGCGGAGTTCCAGAAGATCATCGACCATCCCGGTTATGTATTGAATTCACCTGTGACGCCCGTGACCAGGCTGGGACTGGCCCGCGCCTACGCGCTCGCGGGCGACAAGGACAAGAGCCGCACCGCTTATCAGGACTTCCTCGGCCTCTGGAAAAACGCCGACCCCGACGTGCCCGTGTTGCAAGAAGCCAAAGCCGAATACGCCAAGGGATCAGGGAGCGGTGACTCCCTTAAGCCCTGAAGGGCGTGCCAAAAATACCTATGAGGCAGCCCTCAAGATGGAATCGTGCCTTACGGCGCGGGGACGACATGGTGGGTTGACGCTGTATTCACGGCATAATTCAGCATTTGCGCCAGGATACGGTCCGCTACCGGGTCCTTGTCCAGGTAGGGAAGCAGGTTCATCGAGCAGACCAGAATCTTTCCCTTCCCGAAGGGCAACTCGCCTAGCGTCACGGCAAGTTGGGGCGGGGCGTTCAGCAATCCCGCGATCATTTTTCCGGGGAAATTGGTGATTCCCCAGTAGGCATAGGCGCTGGCGAAGTAATTGTCGAAGATAACAGGTGCGGGCAACCCCGCAAAGATGGGGTGCGGGGTGTCAAATTCCCACCCGCCCCAGTAATCCATTTTCAGGCGAAGGACCTGGGCATTGTTGGGAAGGACGTGGACTTTCTTCAAAATCTCCGTGACCGTGTCTCCGTGGGTAGTATCGGTGGCCCAAAGCAACACGGTCCGGCCCCGGACGGAAACCTCCCGGGTCAGAGCATCAACCGTCCACAAAGTCGAATCATAGTCGCTGCCTTCCGGGTTGTAGATCAGCAGAACAGGTTGCTCAAAAGCCGAGGGGCTCAAAAGGTTACGGTAAAAAATGGGCTTCGCCTCGAAGTACTTGCCCAGCGTGCGCGTGGGGTCCTCGAGTTGAATCCCGGTGACGGGAAGCTTCCATTCCGCGCCGTCCTCTGCCAGGACAGATTGCTCCCCCGTGAAAGATTGGCCGGGGTCGACGCGAAGTTCAGCGCGAAGCCGGTAGTATCCGCTGGGTCCCACAGGAGTCACAGTGGTGTGGAGCAGGGGCTGGACGAACTTTAACGAATCCCCCTGGATTTCCACCTTCCCATCGGAAACCGTTTGGGTATTGCCGTGCGGCCCGATGATTTGAAGCAGGAGCCTTCCCGAGCCTTTTACCTGCCTTTCGTTGATGAGGGTTACATCCACCTGCACCTTGCTTCCCACGTAAGCAACGCCCGGCAGGGGAATAACCGCCAGGTGGATAGGCTCGTTGGCCTTGGCCATTACCTCCGGGGGGAAGTTGAAATCGCGCAGCGTGTCCACGAGTCCCGAGGTCCAATAACCGTCCGATGGGGTTGTGTAATCGCCCGAGGCCCAGGCGGCAGGATGCGAAAGCCAGCCATTGATGGCGAGGCCGCTGGCGGCATCCGACAGGCGCACCGATTCCACCTCGCGGCTGAAACCACTTCCCTGCTGAAGCCCAGTTAACCGGCACAATTCACCCGGATTCTTGAAATATTTTCCCAGGTCGTATTGCGTAAAGGTCTCCTGGAGCATTTCCGCCCAGTGCCGCCAGTCCGCCTCGTACGAGCCAGCGGGAGCTTGGGCGAACTTGACAGCGAATTTTGGCAAGTCGCCCAATGAGTCCAGGGTGCGGCTTTCACCGTTGTAGAAAGCTTCACCCGGCAGGGGGGCGCGGAACGTGGAATGTTCCAGGGTAAGAGCATCGCGCCAAACCGCGGGCGCATTCACGACCGTGTGAAAATCGTAGATGAGCCCGTAATCAGTCGAGAAGGGCCGGAACATCACGGTGGACTGCTTTCCCGACGTGTAGGTGACAAAGCGCGAGGGGTCAAGCCGATGGGTCTCACGCATCATTTCGTCAATATAGGGCTTCAGGTGCTGCGGGTCATCGACCT
>PLWR01000719.1 GCA_003165615.1 Acidobacteriota bacterium
CTACTTCTGGCCTGCTTAATAACTCTTGGAAGTCTCATGCTTAGTTTTCTGGGCGCTCTGGAGAAGTCAGCAGGGGTGAAGTACGATGCACTCCGCAGGACGTTGACCGAGCCACCGCCGCAAATTATCCCGGCCCGAAAAGCGCCGGGTGGTGGAATGGTGCAGTAATCTCGTGAACCACTTCAGTTCTTATGGAGGCCATTCACAACAACAGCACAATCTCCTGGGGACTGGTGGCGTCGTCAGTCCGTTTCGGTATATGGAAAGGCTTGACGAACCGAAAGCAGTTTTTGCGAAAAGCGCCGGGCGACGGCGCGGGCGTCGAACATCACCGGGTTACGGCGTGCAACGTTGGATCGCGCGCCGCCTGAGGGTCTCTTGAACCGCAGCGGAACAAGAACGATAATCGGATCTTCAAGACGAATTCCAAGGCGAGGAGGAAGTCGTGCCACTCGATGATATCCTGGGAAGCATTACGGACGAATCCGAAAAACGAACGCTTTCCGAATTCGCCAGCACGCACCCAGAGATGAGGACGTTCTTCGATCTGGGTGAACAAGTCAACACACTCCGCCCACGCTTCGAGACGCTCGGGTACAAAGACAAGCCCGAGGGAGTTGTCTCCGAACTTGAACGATGGCGTCGATGGTTGAACGACGACCAGAAAGGGTGGAAGTTCTATGAGGCCGATAGGGCACGTATACAGGAAGCCCTGGACGAATCCGTGGCCCGTGTAGCGGAATTGGAAATGGCTGAACTGGAAAACGAGGTCTCGGCGGCTGGACTCGAAGCACGACTAAGAAAGACCGCACAGAAAATCGTGGTTTGGGTCGGAGCCATTCTGATTGTCGCCGCCGGACTGTATTCGCCGTGGGTTTCGATGTGGGGTACCTCCGGCGGTTTGAGAAGACCCATTGGCTACTACTGGCTTTTCATGCCGCCCAATGAGGGTTTTGTGACGCTCGACATTCCCCGATTACTGTTGGAGTGGGTCATGGTGGCCGCAATCTGTGCCGCACTATTTTTCGCAGCCCCCGTGCTCACCCCGAGCGATCAGACGCGGAAACGATTTCGCTGGTTTGGTCGGGTCGTGGGCGGGCCGGTGCTCACCGCCGCTCCGCTCCTGATCTTAGGTGCAGCGTGCCTCGGCCTTCTCTATATGGGTTGCATGGCATTGCAGCCATGGATGAAGTCAGTCCTGCCAGCAGGATGGGTGCCCAAAAGCGCGCACTGGCTATTCTTTTACATTCTGCTGACGGCCTTGGTTTTTCTGCTCTTTGGCCGCGCGCTCGCGGATGAGATGAAAGAAATTCCAGGCCGCCCAGCACGACGCTTTATCTTGGGGCTTTTCGCGCTCGTAAAGCCCGAGGGGGCAAAACAGCGCCCGCCGCGTAAGGATCATCCCTCTAACGCGCCTTGATCGTCGGGGCTAAGGTCAACGCACCTTTCAGGCACTACCTGCAAATAGCCGTGCTGATACCTGACATTCGGCGGTGGGTAAGCGACGCCCGATTTCTGTTCAGGGCCGGGTGGGGGGCGCGCACATTCGTGGAAAAGGCTTGACAACTGAAAGCTGATCTTGTGAAAAAGCACCGGGGCGCGGGGGCGGCGGTTGAGCCGGAGGTCTGCCCAGGTGCGCCGATGCTGGTTTACCGCTAGACGAAGTGGGATAATCTGCTCAGCGCGGCGTGAGGCTGAGCAAACGTGCAATATGTGGAGAATCCTGAATTGGTCTAGTTCGACAAGGCGGCAGTCCGCGGCGGTGGCATGCGTTGTCCTGTCGAGCGCCTTTGCCTTGGATGCACAGCAGGATGCTGCCGAAGTCTACAAGCGGTCCAGGGACTCGGTTGTTTTGATCGAGGGCCAGCATCATATCGGGTCAGCAATAGGATGCGGGCCGATTCGGACCAATTAGCCTGACGGGGGCGGTTTTAGGCGATACCCAGAGTGACCAGCCGCCCGCGATAGCAGCGGGGATCACGGATCACGTCTGGGATCTGGAAGAATTTCTGGCGAAAGGATAACAGAATGAAGAATACCGGGAAATGCCCGCACTGTAAGGCATCGATATCCGATGTCATCATTGAATCGGTTGGTGCTAACGTGGCTGGGGCTTCTTCTTACCATGCCGTGTGTTACGTGTGCCCCCATTGCCATTGCGTTCTGAGCGTGGCAATTGATCCTGTCGCACTAAAGGCTGACACCGTGTCTGAGGTTGTTTCTGAGGTTGTAGACAAACTTCAGGACTAAACAGAGTTACGGCTGCCACATTTCGGGCGTTGATATTCGAGTAGCGTTTCATTTCTATGCCTTTCCGGGTATGGTACACTACACCCTAGGCACAGATGCGATTCTCGGGCGGGTCTAGCGCTGGAGGATAGCTTCTAGCCGACGATCTTTTGAGGCTCGGTTTTCGGCCGGGCCTTTCGCTTTTCCTGCCCTTCAGTTTACCATATAGGCGATGAACCCCATCATCGCCCTGAGCTTATTCCTGCTTGCGCTCTTTCCTGGCTGGGGGGATTGGCCTTTCAATACATACCCCACGTCCCCCGTCATCCTGTTGACAATCGCTGGCGTTTGCTGCTGGGTGGGTTCTTATTATGCGTACCGGACTGCATACTGGAATGGCATGTTCCCAAATGCTTTGAGGGACGGCTACAAAGAGAACCGGAACGCGGAAGCCTGGGCGTTGGCACTTATGCTTATGGGGTTGGTGTTTATTGGCTGCGCTACCGGGCCGTGGTGGATGACAGAGTGAACATCCCGGCAAGAAAATCGCCAATTGCAATCAACGCAATTTTAGGACACCACCCAAGACGCTGACAGCAATTTTGAATTTTTCTGCTTCATTTTTTCGTTTGGAAGTTTTTCATTTCCAAAGGGGGGGCCGGGGTTGAACGGCTTCACCCAGTGGTGCGGCACGTTCAGCCCCAAACCCCTGCGCCTTTCCGGGTGTCGAACGTTGGACTCCGGGACCAGGCGGCAATCGACGGCTGCATTACGGTGGATTCAGCTCAGAGCGAACCCAAGAGAGTGAACGAATGAAACCGAACTGCGACAAGGCCGCGCTGGTGCTATTGACGTGGGAGCAGATCCCCCCTTAACTCTTCGCGTCAGGATGCTTCGCGACCTCGCGAAAAGTCTCCCATGCGATTCCGATCACCTTACGGCGACCTTCATATGAGAACAGGTTGGTCTCTTGAAGTGATTCGGCCATGATTTTCTCCATTTCCTCATCGCCATACGTTTTGTCCTTCAAAGCGGCCCTTTCCTCGTATCGTTTGGCGTTTGCGAGTAGGCCGGACATTAGCGTAGCGGCCATAATCCCTACCGTATGCACTTCGGCCCGGATGACATCCTCGCGACGTGGGGCAGTGACCAAGGAGTCGCGGATCTTTTCCAAGGCAGCCAAGGCCCACCAAAGCACCATGCATATCCCCGCCAGTGAAACCACGAGGAAGAATTGCGTTGTGTCTTTCATGCCCTCTATTCTACGCGCCGCAGAAAAGCGAAAGGCCCGGCAATTTCTGATTTTTGTTCGGTGTGATTGTCATAGCGCTTGCCAACGATGTTCAGGCTCTCGGAACCGTTTTCTCCGCGAAACCGGGCCGCCAAAATAACTTTGGTAGACTTCTGCACTGACCCAACTGCGTATCATTTCTCATTTTTTCCACCAAGCCCGCCCGCCGGAGACGAACACTGATCTGACGTGGCGGACCGTGCGCGGGGGCGTACCCTTGGGCCGCCGGTTGGCGACTTCAGCCATTCCCCCCTTGCCAGAGCGGACGCAAGGACAAAATGCCGATAGTATTTGCGTGGGTTCTGGTGTTCGATTCTTGAAGCGAATCGCACACCAGACCGAAACGGGACCGCGACAGACTGCGAATCTGCCACGGTCCCTAAACACTGCGTTCGACAGGAGCGAACACAATGCCTAGCACTGAGAATACCGCAACCGAGAAACAGGACGTTTACCGTAGGGTAACGGACTCGATCATTACCGCAATTGAAGATGGCGTCGGCCAATACCGTATGCCATGGGCAGTGCGACAGGACAAGGGGTTCAGCCCTATATCCGTCGGCTCTGCCAAACCCTATCGCGGCATCAATACCCTGGTTCTGTGGGCACAAGCCCAGAGCAAGGGCTACAGTTCCGCTTTCTG
>PLWR01000057.1 GCA_003165615.1 Acidobacteriota bacterium
CCCCACGCGGGTGGGGAGCACTCTGGATTGACAAGGACTTACGGAGGCATTTGGGGCGCTTTTTGGAGGTTCAGAAGGGCTGGTTTTCGGGTTCGACCCACTCCTCAGCCACCAGCCAAAGGCCGGAAATCTCAGTGTCCCGCCTATGCGTGTCACCGTGGGTTTGGATCTTGAAGCCCTGGCAGTTGTTGTCGCTGGAAATGATGAGCATGCCCAGGCCCTTGGCGTTGCGTTTTATATATTCGAGGGTTTTGTCGCGCGTGCGGCGATTGATGGTGCCTACAAAGACGTTGGGGCGCGGCTCGATGAACCAGCGCTTGAGGATTCCCCGGATGGCATCCGGGGTGTCGTTGGCAACAATGACAGTCATGGGGTAACGGAGGGCAAGATTTCAACGGGTGGCCCCTGGGGCCGGGCGGGCGGAGGCTGGGCAGGATCGGCAAAGAGCGCCTCCAAGTCCTTGGGGATTCGTTGCAGCAGCTTCTCCTCCTCCACCCGCTGCTTGAGGAGCTTCCGCACCAACTCGCCGTCGTCATCGGGCTTCTGGCGGATGGCCATGAAAGCGGCGGGGATGCTCGTCAGGTGCTTGTACAGGTCCGCCACGTCGTAAATGAATGGCAGCGTGCCCGCGTCATGCACGAATCCAAGGCTCGGCAGATAGCCCAGGGAGCAGACCACTGCCGCGCAGAGCCCGTAGAGGCTGGCGTTGCCCACCGAAAGCGCCTTGTTGATGCCGTCGGCCATGTCCCAGTTGCTCGGGTTGTAGTTGCGCCCCTTCCAGGTGACACCGTGCGCCAGACCGAACTGAGCGTACAGCGTCCTGACCCGGAGACCTTCCATGCCGCGCAATTCCTTGACGGACCGGCTGGCCACATCCACATCCGGGAACCGCATCTTGAACATGCGCCGGGCGACGTCGGCCCGCCGCTTCTTGTCCGCCCATAACGTCGCGTGAAAACGCGGCATCTCGTTGGCGTGGTTGGGGGAGAGCCCAAACGCATAGAAGCGCAGCCCATCCTCGCCGATCCAGCAGACCGGCGTGTTGGAGTCCGCGCAAGCCTTCATCGCCGCGTGCGTCACCGTCGTGCCCGGTCCGAGCAGCACTGCTGAAATCGTGGCCACCGGCAACCGGCACAGCAGCCCCGTGGCGCTGATCCATTTCACGCTGGAATCATCCACCTCCAGCCGCCCGTGCTCCAGATAAATGGGAGTCCAGCGATCTCGCGCCATCGCGAGCGTTTCCAGAGGTGGCCGTTCAAAGATAGGCATGGGGCCGTGAAGAGGTAAATGGTTGAGAAGTTGAAGAGCAGGAGCGGGAACTGAACACAAAACTCACTGGGAACGAGAAATAATCTTCACGCGGCGCGGAACAAATTGCCGACTTTCGGGACCGCTGCTCTTTCCGTTGCCAAAGCTAACTGGATGGTCGTCGAAGGAATCCGTGCCGTCGGCGGCTTCCACGACTTGCGTGAACTGCTCTTGGAGGAAATCCGCCGGCAAAGCAGCCTTCTGCCGCAATGCCTGCCAAGCTTCTACCGCGTGCTCGAATGGTCCCCCCACGAACAAAGGCTTCGCGGGGATGCAATTCTTCCGTCCCAGCCAGACGCCCCAGCAAGGGTTTTGGAGAGTTGCAGCCACGCTTTTCAGGACTTGCCCCTTTCCACGCAGGAGCACACCGAAGCGCGCGTCCAACAGATATTGGCGATGCGTGGGTTTGATCTCGGAAGCGCGATCCCCCGGCGAAATGGGGTTTAGGCATTTTGCCTCAAGCTCACCGATCCGCTTTAGGGGGGCGTTCGCCTCACGCGTGAACGCGACGGTGTGGTAGTCCTCCAACCGGCGCGGTTCAAGCCAGTGGGCTGCTGCGCCAACCCTGGGTCTTCGAATTCCCGGTTTGGGCCGCGGCAAGACGATGACGGTCATATGCAAATCATTCAATTCCCGGAGACTCTCCCCTTCCTCACCAGAACCTTTGGCCCGGCCCATAGCGGCGAGGATCAAGCCGATGACGCCGCTCTTGGACGGGTAGAGGCCGGTGGTGCGCCGCATGAAGCGGCTGCCGTGCCCCCAGGCTTGAAAGGGGCCGTCCAGTAGGAGGGGTAAATAGTGGTCAGAGGACATGGGCAGCAAGAAGTCGATCGCAGAAGGCGTCGAGGCCCAAATGCTCAGGAATCATCGCGGCCGTGAGCAGCTTCTCATCACTCTCACCTTCTTCGGCGAGTGAATTCGTTTCCTTCTTCTTGGAGTCTGGGCAAGGGCGATGCCATCCCAGCGCTATCGCTGACTCCTTTAATCCAAAGGCTTTGTTGACCTGTTGGCGGTGCAAGAGTAACTCCCGGCAGGAAGGAGCCACAAGGCCACTGCGGGAAGAAACGGGCGCCTCGAATGCGTTCACGAGTTGCATGGGCTGGCCAGCTTCCCTGTAGATGCCGAGCACGTACGCCGGGCCTGTGTGAGCGTTCATCGCATTGTGCCGTGCTGGCGGAACCGCGAGAACCACGGCTCTGACAAAGGCATCCACCACGGCCCGCCTCTGATCTTTGGCCAGGCCTGGATCACCAAGATGATCCTTGTCCGCGAGCAAATCTAAGTTCAAAGCTGCATAGCGGTAATAGACCGCCGAGGTAAATTCCAGCGTGCCGATCATCCCCGCTCCGGCGTCCTGCTCTTTCGGTTTGGCGTCGTCAACCGCAGAGAAGAAGTCAATATCGTTGTCGGCCTTGTGTGTGGACAGANNTACCACCGTGAGGCTTGGATCGGAAGCAACCATGCGCCCAAATAGCGCGATGTCGGCCCCGTCTTTCAGGTGAACCGATTTGATTGCGGTGCCGATGGCGTCCTTTCCAAGCATCGCTGCGGCGCATTTCTTTCTTGCCCCATCCATGGATTTCTTAAGCGCCTCCTGTTTCTTCTTCCAGCCATCCTCCAGCTTCTGTTTCTCTCCCTTGCCCGGTTCCTTGATCCGCTTTTCCTCCGCTTCCTCGGCTTTCCGGAGCGCGTCCTCAGCTTGGGTGAGTGTTTCTGCGAGCGCGAAC
>PLWR01000138.1 GCA_003165615.1 Acidobacteriota bacterium
CGCGGGGCTTCACCCGCAGCCAGAAACTTACGTTTTCGCGTTCAACCTTGAATTCAGGCATGACTGGAAAACCGAAAATCGAAACTCGAAAATCGAAACTCGAAAATCGAAACTCGAAAATCGAAACTCGGGTAATTTTCGAATTTCGAGTTTCGAGTTTCGTCTGCGGATCATTCCCTACCTTGCTCCAAAAATTGCCGTCCCAACCCGCACGATCGTTGCGCCTTCCTCGATGGCAACTTCGAAATCGTGGCTCATGCCCATGGAAAGCTCACCCATCGAAACGTTGGGTAGGTTCAGGGCTTCGATATCGCGAGCCACGCAGCGCAACTGTCGAAAGAAAGGTCGCACTTCATCGGGGTTCTCCTGGAAGGGCGGGATCACCATCAGGCCGCGTAAATCGAGTGTCTCTAATTGCGCGATCTGTTCCGCCAGGGCCGCCACTTCCCCGGCCCGAACGCCCGCCTTGGAAGTTTCTTCCCCCAGGTTCACTTCCACCAGCACGGGAAGCCGCGCATCGCCAGGGGCAGCGGCCTGCGCAAGTTTCTGCGCCAAGTGCAGCGAGTCCAGCGAATGCACCCATTGGAAAAGTTCACGCGCCATCCGCGCCTTATTGGACTGAAGGTGCCCCACCAGGTGCCAGGTTGCGCCCAGATCGGCAAGCGCCTGGCGCTTGGACTTCGCTTCCTGCACGCGATTCTCGCCAAAATCGCGAAGGCCTGCTTCAAATGCCGCTCGAATCAACTCCGGCGGGTGCGTCTTGGAAACGGCCACCAGCCTCACATCCTCACGCCGGCGTCCGCTGCGCCGGCAGGCAGCGGCGATTCGATCTTCAACCCAGGCGATATTCTCTCGAATCTTCCCGACCATCTTTCCCAGTGGACCTGAGCGCGGCGCAGGCACGCGCAAATTTTTAGACTTGGCGAATTGAAACCGTGCCATTCTATCACTCCCCGCATCGCGTGCAGGCACCTTGTTACAGCTACGGGCGGGTGTTAGGATGCAGGCTTGGTCCGTTGTCCGTAGTCCGTGGTCCTTTGCCTGCGCGCAGGGGGGGGGGTCACACACAAGTCAAATGTTGAAACTTGTGGTGTTTTGGAATTTCGATAACTCCTGCAGCCAGTCTACCCGCGGACAACTGACCACGGACAACGGACGACGGACGACGGACAAAGAACAATGCATTCTGGCCTCTTTATCACTTTTGAAGGGTTGGACGGCACGGGCAAGAGCACACAATTGCGCCGCGCTGTCCAATACATCCGCAAATGCGGGCACCCGGTGCTGGTGACGCGCGAGCCCGGCGGTACGCGCACGGGTGAGCGCATTCGCGAAATCCTGCTGGCGTCAAAGACAGGAAAACTCGCGCCACTGGCGGAGTTGGCGCTGATGTATGCGGCGCGCGCACAACTTCTGGAGGAAAAGGTGCGCCCGGCACTGGCGCGCGGCGAAGTGGTGGTGAGCGACCGCTACAATACTGCGTCATTCGCCTATCAGGGTTACGGACGCAAGCTGGGCATAGCCACCGTGCGAGCCTTCGACCGCGTCATTTGCGGGACGACTCAGCCGGACCTGACCATCATCCTCGACCTTGATCCCAAACACGCGCTCGGGCGCGCGCGGGGACGCGATACGCGCCGGCAATCACGCCTCGATCGCATTGAAGCGCAAGGGCGGGCCTTTCACCAGCGAGTGCGCGCCGGGTATCTTGCCTTAGCCCGCCGCGCCCCGGAGCGCATTAAAGTGGTGCGCGCCGATCAATCGATCAAGGAACTGCAACGCCAGGTTCGCGCGCTCATCGAGCCTCTGCTTGCACGGAGGGCTCAAATTTCGATAATCGAAACTGGAAAATCGTGACGAGTTTTGACTTTCGACTTTCGATTTTCGAAAGCGGTTGGATTTCTATACTTAAAGACATGGGCTTTGATTCCTTTCTCGGCAATCCTCAGGCGGTGGCGGCAGTCCGCGAAATGTTGGCGGGCGGGCGCGTGCCGGGAGCCTTGCTTTTCACCGGGCCCGACGGCGTGGGCAAGAGAACGCTGGCCCTGATGATGGCCAAAGCCATGGTATGCGAGCGCGGCCCGGCGGACTTCTGTGATCAGTGCGCGCGCTGCCACAAGGCGGACCAGATTTTCGCCACGGAACGCGAAGACCTGGCTCGCCGCCGCGAAAGCAAAGATTCCGCGCGCCGCGTCGAAGGCCTGGTTTACTTCGATCTTCAGCTCATCGAGCCGCTCACGAAGTTCATTCTTACTGAACAGATCCGCCAGTTGCGCTCCATCGCCTACACGCGGCCGTTCGAATTCCCACGCCGCATCTTTATTCTCGATGAAGCCCAGGCAATTCATTGGCAGGCCGTGGACCTGCTGCTGAAAGTGCTGGAGGAACCCCCGGAAACAACAAGTTTCATCCTGATTTGCCCCAACGCCTTTGAGCTGCGCTCCACGATTCGCTCGCGCTGCCTGCGCATTGCCTTTCAGCCTGTCGACCAGGCCCATATTCACGACTTGCTGGCGCGCGAGAGGAAACTCACCGAGCCCCAAAAGGCGCTTGCCGCGCGTGTGGCGGCGGGCAGTGTGGCCCGGGCCCTGACTTTTGACCCCGCCGAATACGAACGACGCCGCCAGCCCTGGCTGGATTTTCTTGACGCCATGGTGCGCCGCGGCGCTCCCGGGGCAACAGTGGATTGGCGGCTGCTGTTTGACTCCGCCCGCGCGCTGGCGGAGAATCGCGATGATTTCGAAGGAACGCTGAAAGTCGGCTACTCCCTTCTCTCGGACCTTCTGCATATCCTGCTGAACCCAGCGGCGGACGCGGTGGTAAATGTTGACTTGTCCGCGCGCCTCAAGGCCTGGGCGCCCAAGCTGACTCTCGGCGGAATCGAGAAGCTTAAGACCGGTCTCGATCAGGCTTACCGCCTGCAAATCCGCAACGTCAATCCCCAACTCGGTTTTGAGACCATGGGCATCGAAATGATCTCCGGCCGCGAGCCCGGCTCGCTTTAACGCATCGCTCCGATGAGCCGTCGGGAATCCTCTCGCCATTCCCATGTGCAGGGGAGCGAGGCATTGTCTCACGACCACAGGGCGCGAGTTTTTCCGGAAGAGGGGCAACGAGGAACGTTCCCCGGCCATCCAATCCAATGAATCCCGGAGCGGCCAACGCAATCGGCGCAACAATTCAAACTGCAGCATGTCCACCCCGGCTAAAACGATTGCGAGCGGTGTTTGCCTATGTTACTATGCACGTCATTCACGGCTGTCTTCCGAGCAGGGTCGCTATTTAGTTGGCCGTACGAAATCGGGACGCCAAGTGAAGCGTCTTAGGCAAGTCGAGGCGAACCGCGATTTTTCACGGGGAGAAGCTCGATACCTCGCCCGTCCGTTCGGGCTTCAGGAGTAAATCAACATGAATCGAAGATTAATCCGTCCCACCCTGTCCGATGTACAGGACCAACTGGGCTCACGCATGCAGCGCAAGAAGCCCGCGCCGCCAGAGCAAACCAACGCCGAGAACTTTTACTATTTGAAGCAGATGCAAGCCCGCACGCCCATGATTGTGGTGTTGGATCAGGGGGAGACTATCCGCGGGGTAATCGAATGGTATGACAAGAATTGTATTAAGGTGCATCGTACGAATGAGCCCAACCTCCTGCTGATGAAATCGTGCATCCGGTATATGCACAAGGATGGCGAATCACGTGGAGGGGCGAATCACGAAGCGGATAACGATCATCCGCAAGAAACTGAATAAGGGCATAGTCTCGAAAATCGCGTCTGGTGTGCATCCAATCTGCCCTGGAAGAAGATCGGCAGTTGGATTCTTGAATGCCCAGACGGGCAAGGGCGGCAAACTTGTCATGCGCCGTTGTCGCCCGCGGGGGCCCCTTTAATCCCTCTCTCTCGGCACTTGACAGTCTGTTGGGGCTCGCCTAGCATGAATTTGGGCCTGCATTTTTCAGATCGGATTCCAACGTGAGCATTCTTACCCTTTCCCAGTTCGATCGGCAAACCGCTCGATACGAGATGCGGTATTTTCGAACCATCTGGCGCGCGAGTTGGCGGCTGTTGACGGTAGTTTCCGCCATCCTTCTGCTCGTTTGTTCCCTCACGGCGCAGCAGGACGAAAAGCCCAAGATCCCCGGACTCGACAAGATCATCTCCGCCAATGAGCACCTGGCCTTTACCGGCACTGTTAAGTCGGTGGACGAGAAGCACAATGTCCTCAGTATTGATTCGGTGGAGGGAGGAACCACGGAGATCTTCCCCATCAAGCACAGCACCC
>PLWR01000346.1:0-152 GCA_003165615.1 Acidobacteriota bacterium
TGATTGCCAGTTGCGAATTCTCCGGGTCACTGGTGAAAGTGGATGTGGCGAAGCAATCCATGATTGGAGAACTGAAGCTTCCGCGCCAGGGCATGCCCCAGGACGTAAAACTCTCTCCCGATGGGAAAATCTTTTACGTGGCGGATATGGAT
>PLWR01000346.1:177-5507 GCA_003165615.1 Acidobacteriota bacterium
ATGTTTCCAACCGGGGGGAGGGAAGCATCTCCCTGATTGGTTTCGCCGAACGACGTGTGGTGACGAAGTGGACCCTTCCGGGAGGAGGCAGCCCCGATATGGGAGGAGTTTCCGCCGACGGCAAGGTCCTGTGGCTCTCCGGCCGCTATAGCAGGGTTGTTTACGCCATTGACACCAACAACGGCAACCTGCTGGCCCGCATCAAGGTCGGAAGAGGCCCCCACGGCCTGTGCGTCTACCCCCAGCCCGGCCGCTACTCCCTCGGTCACACCGGCATCTTCCGCTAGAATTGTTTCAAGATATTGACGATTAAGTTGACTCTTCCGGATGCCTGTTATAGCATCCGCCCCCTTAGACGATTGCTTGCGGCGCGAGTGGCGAAGATCGCATCGAGAGGGAATGCTTATGGACACAGCAGGCGTCAACTTCAAAAGGCTCTTCGACCTGAGCGGGCGTGTGGCGCTGATCACGGGGGCGGGAGCGGGATTCGGGGAGGCCATCGCCGTGGGCCTGGCCGAATATGGGTGCGACATCGCGGCCGCGGACGTGAATCTGGAGGCTGCCCAACAAACCGCTGCCAAAGTGGCCAAACAAGGCCAGCGGTCCACGGCCATCCGCGTGGATGTCAGCAAGCCGGAAGAAATCGGCGCGATGGCTGATGCCGCGGTGCGCGACCTCGGAACCATTGATATCCTCGTCAACTCCGCCGGCATCTCGCAGCACACTCCGGCGTTGGAATTATCGGTGGAAAGCTGGGATAAGGTCCTCGATGTCAACCTGCGCGGAACCTTTCTGTGTTGCGCCGCGGCCGGGCGAGTCATGGTGCCGAGGCGACGGGGAACCATCATCAACTTCTCTTCCATCGCCGGGGTTGTGGGTATGGGCCGGGGCAACAACGCCTACTGTGCCAGCAAGGGCGGGGTTAATTCTCTGACGAAGCAACTGGCCATCGAATGGGCCAGCTACGGAATCCGCGTCAATGCCATCGCCCCCTGCCAGTTTCGCACCCCCGGGCTTCTTGAAGTTATGGCCGACAAGCAATTCGATCCGGAAAAGCTGATGCAAACGTGGACTTCCAGCATCCCGCTCGGGCGCGTGGGTGAGCCGCACGAAATGGTGGGGCCGGCTCTATTCCTGGCCTCCGATGCGTCCTCGATGGTTACGGGAATCGTTCTGCCGGTGGATGGCGGATTTCTGTCCCGCTAGCTGTTTTATGGGATTTCGTAGCGCTGACCTTGAGGTCAGCACTCACATGCCGACCTCAAGGCCGGAGCTACGATGTTCTTGTTCGACAATCCAGAAGTTGTTGGTGATCGGATCAATGGAAGGCAAGGATGAAATATGGGCGCGAAAGATACCCCCGTGGCTGGGGTTGCACTAAAACAGGCTGTCCAAATTGGCGTGGTGGTTCCTGATCTGGATCAGGCGACGCGACTGCTCACCTCCCTTTTCGGCATTGGACCATTCCGTTTCATTGAGTGGCCGAATCGCCCTGAATCCAAGTACTTTTTTCGCGGCAAGGAAGAGCACATCAAGATTCGTCAGGCTTTTGCTCAGGTCGGCCCGCTGGAACTGGAGCTTATCCAGCCGCTGGAAGGGGAGCGCAACGCTTACCGCCAGTTTCTGGATGAACGCGGCGGCGGCATTCATCACGTCCTCTTCGAAGTTGATGATATGGCGCAAGTGGTACGGAATCTCTCGCCTCAGGGCGTGGAGGTTCTGCAAACCGGAACGGGAATACGTCCGGGCACCCGGTGGGCGCTGCTGGATACCCAGGCGCTGATCGGATTTTTGCTGGAATTGCGCCAGCGCGCGCCGGGATGTGACGGAACATCCATTCCCTAAACCTTCGGAAATGTGCCGCCGTCCAGATGGATTCCCGCCTTCGCGGGAATGACGGCACGGGGGAGCATCCGGCGTGAAAGTCTCGCGGGCGGTGATTACGCCGCGGGTGGCTCCCCACCCAACTCCAGGTTGATCTCGCCCACGCCGCCCTCGACTTCGATCTGGAGCGTGACCGGCGACTTGCCGTATACGTCGTTGACGTACGCGTCGCCTTGCTTTTGGAAGTCGCTGGCGTTGATTGCCCCCAGTCCCCCCTGCGCGACCACATGGACGCCCACTTCCCTGGGCAGCCGGATCGTTGCCCTGCCCACGCCTCCCTGGATTTGCGCGGAGAGGTTCTTCTTCCAATTGCCCGTCAGGTCCACCGTCGTCTCACCGGCGCCCATGTTCAGTTCCAGTTTGCTCAGCGCCAGTCCGCCCAGCGTCAGCGTGGCGCGGCCGGCGCCCATGTTCACGGTCAATTCCATCGGCGCCTTATTGTTCAAGCGCACGTCCCAACTGTTCTTGGTGTCGTGTGTGGAGGTGCCTGACCCCTGCTGTTCCACCTCCAGGTTGCCCACGCCGCCGCTCACGTCGTACCGCACTTCCGGCTTCCATTCCGGCAGGTTGTAAGTGAAATCCGCGTCCAGAAGTTGCGTTGCGCCGCCTTCGACTTTCAGTTCGCCCGCTTTCATGTTCAGGCTTACTCGCGCGGATTGGGCGGCGCCAAGCGCCACTGTCTTCGACTCCTTACGCGTTTCTCCGCTGGTCACGCGATCGCCACCCATGTTGCACCCGCAGACCGCCACGAGCGCAAGCAGCAATAATCCCAGATTAACCTTTGTGAAATGTGTGTTCATGGCTTTACTCCTTGGTTTCCTTTTGTTCCATCGTCCGAAGATGACCACCCGCAGCCACCCGCTCTACGTAGTGCATTTATGAATAACCTTATTCATGGCCTGTGGAAGGGCGGGCTTCAACCCCGCCGCCTCAGGGCATCCGGTTGAATGGGCCTTTAGGCCCTGGAGCCACTTCGCTTCAGGGGCTAAACAGGCTGCGGAAAAACGCCTCAATGCTGTCATCCTGAGCAGCAGCGAAGGATCTCGCTCTGAGTGTTTTCAAGACAATGCGAGATTCTTCGTCGNNGAATGACAGTGCCAATGAGTTTTTCTGCAGCCTCTAAAGCCCCTCAATCCCGCCTGGATTTTGTGGCGGGGCCAGAGGGCCGCCCTTCCATCCGTCGCCAAATAAGTTCGCTAACCTCTGTAACCAGGCACTAACGTTGCATGGGGATTCTCACCACCCAGGCATTTTCGCAGGGACGCGCTTTCTCGTCCTGAAGCTTATCCGGAATATTGATCACCAGTCCGGTTTTATTTTGTTTCCAAGTTAACGGTTCCGCAACGCCCAGCATTTGGATTTGGGCGCCGCGTTGGGCGTGGATGCCCTTGAGGGTCAGGCGCTGGCCCGGCCACTGTTTGCAGATCGCGTAGGCAAAGCGCCCGTCTTTGCTGCGCGTGTAGCAAACGCTGCCTTCGGTGTAAGGCGGCAGAACACGCGAGCCATACACAGCCTCAGCATTGACCTTGATCCAGCGGCCCAGTGCCTTCAGCCGGTCGATTTGGAGGTCGGAAATTCTCCCTGTACGATCCGGGCCAATGATCAGATTCAGATTGCCATTGTGACTGATGGTGTCCACGAAGAACTCCACCAATTGCTGGCGCGACATCATGGTTTCTTCGGTGTCCTCGTGATTGTAGGCGAACGAATTGCTAATGCCCCGGAACGCCTCCCACGCGTGGTCCAGCGACCGGCTGGAGTAAAACTCATTCATGTAAACGTCGCCATGATGGTTGCGGGTGTCGATGCCATAGCGGTCGTCGGTACAGACCTCTTTGCGACCGTTGGCCCGGTTATACAGGTAGGCGGCCAGGTCGCGGCTGTGCAGGGTTTCTGCCGGCGTACACCACTCACCGTCCATCCAGAGGCCGTCCGGGTCAAAGCGGTCGATCATCTCTTTGACCAGTGGGACCATGTACTGGTCGTAGTAGTTTCGCACCGGAATGTTGCCAGAAACGCGGCGGCGGTTGGCGTCCGTGAGGGGATGCAAGGTGGCAGGCTTGTGGTCAAGCACCGGCCAGCGTCGAAAGTAGATGTTCCCGTCCTCGCCCAGCGTGACGTTGGCATACTCCTCCCAGGTAAAGTAAAGCCCCGCCTTCAGACCCCGCCGGCGGAGGGCTTCCATCAACGGCGTCAGCAGGTCGCGCTGGGGGCCCATCTGCACGAAATTCCGCTGCGTCCAGGCGGAGTCCCACCAGGCGACGCCGTCATGGTGCTTGCACAGCGGTACTACGTACCGAGCGCCGGATTCTTGCAGCAACGCGGCCATTCCTTCCGGGTCGTAATTCGCGGCGGTAAAGAGCGGAAAGAAATCGTCGTATTGAAAATCCTTGCCCCACACGTGGGCGTGGTAATTGATGTGCGATTCGATGTCGTACATCAAGCTGCCGTACGCGTCGGGATACATTGCCTTAGGGGTTTTCTGGTCCCAGGACGGGACTGCTGCCAGGCTCCAATTAACGATGATGCCGAGCTTCGCGTCCCGGTACCATTCCGGCGCCTGGTGCCGGTCAATCGATTCCCACGTGGGCTTCCATGGCCCCCTGGCATTGACCGCGTCGATCTCCTGCATGGCGGCCGCGGCGCGCTTCATCATGTCTTCGGAGAATTTTTCTTTGAGTTCCTCGGTGGAGTACCTGTACTGGTAGGGTTTGTAGTTGTGCCGGGGCGGGCAATCCACCTGACCCCATACGCACAAACCTAAAATGGCGAATACGAATCCGCATAAGAGTGCAATTGTTCTGGCTCTGCTCATTAACGTTCTTGCCCCTTTTCTGTTCGCGGGCGAGTATACGCCTCGGCGGCGGCCAATTCTACCAGCTAACTGAGATAGAACCGCCAGTTACGCCACGCCCGTTCGAGATGCCGCAGAGACCCGAGAACGGGGGATGTGCAAGTCTGCTATCACGCCATATCGGAGGGCGGTTCGCGAACCGGCCCTACTTTCAAATTTTGATTCATGTCGCCCGTGACATGTTGTAGCCTCTTGGGTTGCTTGATTTATCTTGACAACAATAGCGTAGATTCCTATACTTAGTGCGAGTTGTTGCCGGGTGCTTTCATGTCTGTGCGCCTATTTCCTTTCCTGATTGATCCCAATCCATGCGAGTTGACGTGTCAGGTGCCAGGGCAGGGGCTCGGGATTAAGGATTCGGGACGGAATAACCGGGATTCGGGGCTCGGGACGCGGGATGCGGGGCTGGGGACTACGTGGTGACAAAATTAAATCTAAGAAATCTGCGACATCGGTGGATGTGGTTTGCCACCATGCCGGGGCGGGAAGTTTCCAAATTCGACCTGGAATCCTGGAATGTTTATGATAATAAAGGCCTTATAGGTTGACCTGGTTACCCCATACAAAAACTAAGTTATTGAAAATAAACATG
>PLWR01000114.1:0-222 GCA_003165615.1 Acidobacteriota bacterium
GTGGTTTTTCCCGCGCCGTTGGGCCCGAGCAAGCCAAAGACTTCGCCGGCCTTGATTTCAAAGGTGATTCCTCGCAGGGCCTCGAGGTCCCCATAACGCTTGTGCAATCCTTCCACGCGCACAATGACGGAGTTGGGATCGCTGGCCATAAGAAAAGGGTAAAGGATAATGGGGGAAGGGTAAAGGGTAAAGGGCACGGTCCCGTCAAAGTCGACGCAGCTT
>PLWR01000114.1:250-12762 GCA_003165615.1 Acidobacteriota bacterium
TCGTGGACTTTGACGGAGCCCTGGGGTAAAGGATAAAAGGCAAAGGGTAAAGCGTAAAGGCTGAAATTGTGAAGTTGTAGAGGTTAAAGCACGAATACGTATCCTTTAACCTTTAGCCTGCAAGCTTCACCCTCCAGCCTTCACCCTTCACCCTTTGACCTTTCTTTAGCCTTTACCCTTTCTGGAGAGTTTGGCCCCCAATTTGTTGGAATGAGTTGAAAGTGTTATATTGCGCTGTCACTTTATGTGGCTATTATAACCGTGAGATGAGGATGAATTGTCCCTATGCGCCTCGTCTAACCGGTGAAGGGTTCTGGGGTGAACAATGAAAATTCTAGTTTTGAATTGTGGCAGTTCTTCCATCAAGTTTCAGCTCATTGAAACGGACAGCGAGCTGATCGAGTCCAACACCGACCGCTGCATTGCCAAGGGAAGTGTGGACCGTATTGGGACCGACGAAGCCACGTTGAAGGTGACGGTCCCACCCAGTCCGACCATTTCCCTGACGGAAGAGATTCTCGACCATCAGGCGGCGTTGACGCGGGCGATTGCCACGCTGAAGGAATGTCACGCGGTTGCCGACATCACCCAAATTCAGGCCGTCGGACATCGAGTGGTGCATGGGGGCGAGCGCTTCTCTGCTTCCGTGGTGATTGATGAAGGAGTGGAGCAGGAAATTCAAAACTGCGTGGAATTGGCCCCGTTGCACAACCCGCACAATTTGCGCGGATATTTCGTGGCGCGCAAGGTAATGCCACAGGTGCCGCAAGTGGCGGTGTTTGATACCGCTTTCCACCAAACCATCCCGCCACACGCCTATTTGTACGGGCTCCCCTACTCCTACTACCGGCGCTACCACATCCGGCGGTACGGATTCCACGGCACGTCCCACCGCTACGTGGCGTTTCGCTACCGGAAGATTTTTGGCAAGACCCGCGACGAGGCCAATCTGATCACCGCACATTTGGGCAATGGATGCTCGATCACGGCGATTGATAAAGGCCACTCGATTGATACCTCCATGGGATTCACACCGCAGGAGGGATTGCTGATGGGCACACGCTGCGGTGACATCGATCCTGCCGCCCTGTTCTACATCATGTCGAAGGATGAATTGACCCTGCACGACATGTCCACCCTGCTCAACAAGTTCTGCGGCCTCTATGGAATCTCCGGTGAGTCGAATGACATGCGCGAATTGATTACCGCTTCCGCCAAGGGTGACGAGCAGGCGAAACTGGCGATTGAGGTCTTCTGCTATCGCATCAAAAAGTACATTGGCGCGTACAGCGCGTCTTTAGGGCACGTGGATGGGCTGGTCTTCACGGGCGGAATCGGTGAGAATTCGCCCAGTTCCCGCGCCCTGGCGTGTGAAGGGCTCGGCGAACTGGGAATTCAGATTGATCCGGCTCGCAACGCGGCACTGGTCGGCAAGGAAGGTGAAATCTCAACCGATGGCAGCCGCATTCGGGTGATGGTGATCCCCACCAATGAGGAACTCCTGATCGCCCGCGACACCTTCCGTGCCGTGCGCGGCCTGCCCAATCCGCATTGAGCCTTGCCGTCAGCTCGGCCAACAGAATGATGATCGGAAGGTTAGATAGGTAAATTGCTGATGAACATTGATGACTCCATTTTGCCGGAGCAAAAGAAGCCTTTGGCCGGCGCCTGCCACCATCAGTGGCAAAATCAGGAAGGTCGTTACGTGGTGGCGCAGCTTTGCGAGGTCTGTAAGCTCTACCGGTACAAAAGCAGCGTCACGGCGGATTGGGAATATCGCGCGCCCATTCCCTTTGGGCAGGTGCCGGCGGAATGAAGCGCTAAGAAAGCCGGGATTCGGGGTTGGGGATTCGGGCGAAACCCGAATCCCGAATCCCGAGTCCCGAATCCCGAGACGCGGTCAGGGGCTGGGGATTTAAGCGAAACCCGAATCCCGAGTTCCGAGTCCCGAATCCCGAGACGCGGTTTGGGGCTTGCTCGCCCGCCGCTCTCGAAGTAAACTTCGAGGCGCGGCAATTTCGCCCATGGGATGGGCGACCGTCAGAGGAAAGTTCATAATCGTCATAAAGTTGAACCCTGGCCCACGGCGTGCAAGTGGCTTTTACACCATACCCATACCATAGCCCAGTGGGTCGATATTCTTCTTGCCAGCCCGTGGTATACTTTGGCAAAGTGAGTGTCGATGGGAGCGACATGAAGACCTGCCCAACGTGCCAAGGAAGCTATCCTAACAATTACGCTGTTTGCCCGGCAGATGGCAGTCCGCTGCAAGAAGTCGGAACCTGGACGGACGGAAACATCATTCGGGGGAAATACCGCTTGCTGGCCAAAGTGGGGCAAGGCGGTATGGGTTCTGTTTACAAGGCGCTGCACCTGGCATTTGATGAAATGCGGGCGCTGAAGGTGATTGCCCCGGAACTCCTCAGCGACGAACTTTTCGTGAAGCGGTTTAAGCACGAAGCGGTCATTACTCGTAAGCTCCAACATCCCAACGCCGTGCGCGTGGACGACATTGACGAGGCCGAAGACGGCCGTCCGTATATCGTCATGGAGTTTATCGATGGCAAGAGTTTGAAGAAGCTCATCCGCGAGGAAGGCCCCCTGCCCGTGCCGCGTGTGCTGTCGATCATCAAGCAGTCCTCGGCAGCACTGGATGCGGCGCACCGCCTGGGAATGGTCCATCGCGACATCAAGCCGGATAATATTGCGTTGGTGGAAACTCCCGATGGCGAGATGGTCAAGGTTCTCGACTTCGGCATTGCCAAAATGAAAGAGGCGCGCATGGGCGAGGCCGCCGGCCTGACTTTGACGGGCGCCGGCGTGGTGATTGGCACGCCGCAATACATGTCTCCCGAACAGGCCATGGGAAAGCGTGGAGATGAGCTGGATGGCCGTGCCGACCTTTACTCCCTGGGCGTCGTGATGTACCAGATGCTCACCGCGGACCTGCCGTTCAAGGCCGACACGACCATGGAAATGCTGCTGGCCCACATGCAGAAGGCGCCGGCGCCCATCGAGGTCCTGCACCCGGAATTGCAAGTGCCGGTAAATGTAGCCGCCCTCACCATGCGTCTGCTGGAAAAGAACCGCGACATGCGTCCGGCTTCCGCCCGCGCGCTGATCCAGGAAATCGAGAGGATTGAGAATGACCTGTCGAGCCAAAGCAGGACGAGGGTCTTGACGGCGGATGATGTGGTACGCGCCGAAAACCGGGGTCCAACGGGCGGCGATCGCGGCGGAGGCGGAGCAGCCGCTCCTCAACCTCGACCGCTGCCACCGCCGGCTCGGCCGGTGGAGCCCCCCAGGCCTGCGCCGCCCGTGGTGCGGCCTCAGCCACAGGTGGTAGCTCCGCCTTTGCGGCCCAAACCGCGCGAATCCCGTTGGGGAATGTGGGTGGCGATGATTGTATTGCTGGTGGGTATCGGAGGCGGGGGATTATATATTGCCACGCGCCAGCCGTCGTCACAGCCCGAGCCTATTCCGAGCCCCTCGCCCACACCAACACCCACACCAATACCAACACCAACTCCAACTCCAACGCCAACGCCAACTCCCACCCCTACACCGGCGCCGCCGACTCCCACGCCTGAGCCTGTTCCAACTCCCATACCACCCCGGCCGACTCCTAAGCCAAAGTCCCCCAGGCCGGAACCGACGCCCACGTCCACACCTTCCTCGAATGACCTGAAGGCAGCCAGGGGGAAGCTCACCATGGGTATATTTCACGCTGGACGTAGCGAGTACGATGCGGCCATCACCAATTTCCAGGACGGCTTGAGACTGGATCCTTCCAACGCTGAACTTCGTCAGAAACTCGAGGAAACCATTAGAGTTTGCAAGAAGGAGAATGCGATTCTGAATGAAGGCTTGAAGTGTGGGGGAAACTAGACGGCGCGGCTTGCGGCAATCAACTTCTCAGGGTCCCGAAAAAGTCGACGCAGCTTGGCGGCCCCGCNNGAATTTCTTGCCGCTCGTTGTCCGTAGGTTTCACCTACGGCTAATGATCTTGTTCCCCTTCGGGGAACGTTGTGGACTTTGACGGAGCCCTGATCAACTTCTCCCGTAGCCTTGACGAGGTTCACCAATAGCGATATAAAATAGGTGAGGTTAATCTCTCAGGGGCCATGCTCATGGGTTCGAATTCAGGGGGTAGGAAGATTCATAAGACTCTCACTCTGCTGCTGGCGTTGATTGCGGTCATTGCCCTTTTTCCCTCGCTTGGGAACTCGCAAAAAGTTGGCAAGAAACTCACCAAGCAGGACATCATCGATCTTCTAACCGGTGATGTGCCCAGTGATCAGGTGGCGCAGGAGGCGCAGAAGGCGGGCATCTCCTTTCAAGTTACCACCTCGGTGGCGAATGAAATTCGCGGCGCCGGTGGGACGGATGCCTTGATTCGCGTGCTCCAATCGCTTGCGCCCCGCGCCCCTGCGGCGCCCGTGAACCCTCCGCGCTCGGGGACCAGTACCTCTCCCGCCGTTCTCGTGATTGAGTCCAGACCTGGCCAAAGCCAGGTGTACGTGGATGATGAACCGGTGGGTTCCACCAGCCAGCAGGGCCGTCTGCGGTTGACCCGGCTTGCCCCCGGATCTCACAGCGTTCGCATCTCACTCGGCGGTTACGAGGATCACGAAGAGACCATTACGCTTGCGGGAGGACAAGTCACCACCGTTGCTGCCACACTCCAGCGGGCGGAGGCCCCGGAGCCGCCTCCGGTGGTCACTCCGCAACCGAATCCCCAGCCGGAAGAGCCCCCGGTCGTGAACACCAGCCAGGGCGGATACCTTGGCGTCCGCCCCATGGATCAACAGCCCGCCGGGGCTCGCGGCGTGGTAATCTCCGTCGCTACACCCGGTGGTCCGGCTGATCTGGCAGGACTAAAAACCTCTGACACAATTCTGTCTGTTAACGGGCGGCCGGTGACCACTCCTCTGGCGCTCCGCCAAGCCTTAGCCAGCCATCAGGTCGGTGAAGTGGTGCAAATCACCTGGTATAACGGATCCAACAATGTTACGCGGCAAATCCGGCTGGAGGCTCCCCCTGTCCCCGGCCAGGCCACGACGCAGCAAATTACGCCTCCCTCCCTGTCCAATATGCCGCGTAACGGTTTCGTCACTTTTACCGTTGGGCACGATCACGGGCCGAACGGACAGGGCGGAAACAATTACTGCGTCGGGATTATGTCCATCGGAAACGGGTTTATCTACTATAAGGGTACTAAAGGTACTAACGGCGTGCATGATTATGAAATACCCCTTAAGTCCATCAAAGAGGCCCGCCGGAACACCGTATATCTGGTGAATATCGGGGCGTTTCACATTCGCCTGAAGAAGGGGACGAATTACAACTTCGTGGCGATCAACGAACAAGGTCAGTACCAGCCCCCTGATCCGATCCTGGAAGCCATCGATAATGCCCGGGGAAAATAGACTATTTTGGATTTTCGATTTTGGATTTTCGATTGAAAACCCATTGCGGCTACCGCTGTTTTTTAATCCAAAATCCAAAATCACTGCTATCCAAATTAGCGAGCGCTCGTGGCATTTGACGGGGCTTTGCCCCGGTGCTGTGCGGAAAGGCTCTGCCTTTNNGGCTAAAGCCCCGCCCTTCCAAAAGCTGGTGAGAAGTCCGGATTAGGGGTGGTTTCCCGCGACGGAAAGGCGGAGCCTTTCCGCACAGACGCAAGCGGCGAAGCCGCAGGTCGCCATTCAATGGCCTGACCGTAATTTGGACACGTCTGATCCAAAATCTAAAATTCTAAGTCCAGCGAAACCACCGCAAAGCCAGCAAGTAAGAGAGAATCCCCCACAGAAAAAGCACGAGGAGACGTCCCGATTGGTGGGTGAGTGGCGCGCCCTCCAGAATCGCGGCGCGCAGGGCGTCGTTCAGCGCGGTAAGCGGCAGCGCTTTAATCAGCGGGTGAAGGAGGGCAGGGAAGCGCTGGTAAGAAAAGAAGACCCCCGACAGAATCCACATCGGCATCATGACGAGGTTGATGAGCCCGCTGACCGTTTCGATTTTTTGCGCGCGGCTGGCGGTGAGCAGTCCCACGCCGCCGAAGCAAAGCGCCCCCAGCGAGCTGATGACCAGGATGGACGCCCATGAGCCCGCCACGTGCATGTGGAACACCAGCACACCGAAGCCGAGCAACAGCGCCATCTCAATCAGCATCAACACCAACCGGCTGCTGGCGAGGGCTAACAGGAAATCACTGCGGCGCATGGGGCTGGCCACAAATCGTTTGAGCAGCTTGCGCTGGCGCAGATCCACCAGGGCAAATCCGATGCCCCACATCCCGGAGTTCATCAGGTTCATTCCCAGCAGGCCGGGAATCAGGAAGTCGATATAGCGCGCCCCCGGTTCACTGGAGACGCGGCCCGTGGTGGGGACACTGTCCTTTCTTCCCGCCGCCAACTGGAGAGCGTCGTCGGTGACGCTGCGGGCCAGCACGCTTTCCGGGCGCGCCGGGTCATAGAGGTACTCAAATTTTCCGCCTCGCGGCGTGACCACCAGATCGTACTTGCCCAACCGAAACTGGTTGAACGCCTCGGAGGCAGGCAGTAACTCCGCATGTACCGTGCCCGCCACCGAGGCCGGGCGGAGTAATTCCATGGCATGTGCTGCTTCCGAGCCCGCCACCAGGGCGACGCGGCAAACGTCGGCGGGCTTGTTGCGGAAAGCAATCCCCAGCCCCAGCGCCAAAAGAATGGGAAAGATGAAGACCCAAAAGATGACCTCCGGCTCGCGGTACATCTCCTTCAAACGCGCCATGAGCAGGAGTTGGTAACTTCTCCAACGTCCCGTGATCGGGCGATCGGGCGATCCGGCGATCGGGTGAACAGGGGAAGCGGGGGAATCGAGATTTGAACCTCGATGCCCGGAGCCGTGCTCGTCAGATCTCGGGTCTTCGACCCTTGAGTTTCGATTCCTGCGTTTGTCTTGGAATTGACTGTTCACCCGATCACCCGATTCCCCGATCTCCCGATCCTTCTTTCACTCCTCGCGCAAATGACGCCCCGTAAGGTGTACGAAGACGTCTTCCAGGCTCGCCTGGCGCGTGGTGAGGTGCAGCAAGTGTCCGTTGCGATTCTGAATGGCTGCGAGCAGGGCGGGAATGGTCTCATGCGGTTCGCGCACGCTCAGCACCACGCGCCCGTCCTCTTCGTGTACGGCTTCCACGCCGGGCAGTGAGCGCCACGCATCAAGTTCCCCTGGGACCATACCCGTGGCGTCGAATTCCACCATGTGGTGTCCCCCCAAACGTTCAATCAGCTCCGACGGCGTCCCGCAAGCAATGGTGAGGCCGTGGTCGATAATGGCCAGGCGGTCGCAGAGGCGCTCAGCTTCGTCCATGTAATGCGTGGTCAACAGAACGGTGCCGCCGCGCTGCTGGAATTGCCGGATAACTTCCCAAAGCTGGCGCCGGCTTTGCGGATCAAGGCCGGTGGTGGGTTCGTCGAGGAACAGGATTTTGGGATTCGCCACCAGAGCCGTGGCCACGGCCAGCCGCTGTTTTTGCCCGCCGGAAAGTTTGCCGACCCAAGCTTCGGATTTTTCCGTGAGCGCCAGCTCCGCCATTACTTCTTCGATCGCGCGCGGGCGGCGATAAAAACTGGCGAACAACTCGAGGGTTTCGCGCACGGTGAGCTTCTCCGCCAGGCGCGTTTCCTGGAGCGAGATTCCCAGCAGCTCGCGGATTTCGCGATTCTGAGTTTTCCATTTATTTCCCAGAATTTCGACTTCGCCGGAAGTGGGTTCCAGCAACCCTTCCAGGATTTCGATGGTGGTTGTCTTGCCCGCGCCATTGGGACCCAGCAGGCCGAAGCACTCACCGGCGTGGATTTCCAGATCGAGCCCGCGAACGGCCTCGACGTTGCCCTCATAGGTTTTGCGAAGCGACTGGCAGCGAACGGCGACGTCCATGGTCTGCATCATAGCGGATTACGGCGCGAGTGGGAACTTACTTCACGCCCGGCAGCGCGCCACCACCAGGGTGATGTCATCGGCCTGTTCACCGGGGCTGAATTTGTGGATTGACGCCACCAGGGGGGCGAGCAGGGAAGCGGCGGGCAGAAGGTGGTGGGCGCGGCGGTTCTTCCGCCCAACATAACGAAATGCCGTGGACCGCAAAATCAGTTCCGCGTTTTTTTGCTTTAAAAAAATTCCTGTGGCAGGCCATGGCCAGAAAACATTGTGGATAAACCGAAGTTCCCCGTAATTCCCCACTCCAGGGGGCATGAGGCCGATCCTCCCCTGCCGGGAAAGCGACAATAAGTCTGCGTTGGAACCACCGCCTGGTAAGACCGTCCGCGAAGACCGGTGGGGTACGAAAAACAGCGAGTCCCCTCGCTGCGGACGCGAGCCGCGGCCATGCGCATCGCCTGCGGAAAACACGGAAATATCGTGTCTGTCGCCGGGTTTCCGTTCCTGAGTGGGGATGGGCTTCCGGCCCACCCATATACATGAACGTCGCGCCGCCAGGCCCTCACTGAAAATAAGAGGGTTATGGCGCGTCGTTCGACGGAGCCCCAAGGGGGCGCTCCAATTTAGCCCGGGGCAACGCCCTGGGAATCCGGCAACGCCAAGCGTCGCCAGCCCTGAAGGGGCGGGCCAAAGTGGATCGCCCTTCAGGGTTCAACTAGAAGGATTGCTTGGCGCGATATCCCCGGGCGTTGCCCTGGGCTGTGGTAGGTCGCCCCGTTGGGGCTCAAAAGCAGGTAGCCTTCACCGAGCACGGCGTCGCCATGCAAGTCGCTTGCCGGGGACTGGGAAGGAGCGTAATCTTACCGCATAAACACTCTGGATGCCAAAGAGGCAGGGGAAAAGCATGACCAAATTCTGGACGAGGCGGCCGAAGCGCATCAGCCGGTCTTGATTACCAGTCGGCGCGCGAGCGCCGCGCTGGTGCCCGAGGAAGATTGGAATGCCGTTCAGGAGACCCTTTACCTCCTATCGGCGCCGGGCATGCGTGAATCCATTCGGGTGGGACTGGAAACCCCTATTGAGGAATGTGAGAAAGAGCCCGGCTGGTGAACGATTGGAATCTTGTTTACACTAGGCAAGCGCACGGTGGTGACGAAGTATCGATCCGAACAAAAGGACGCCGCAACTTCGACACGGCCCTGCCGTACAGCGCTGTGGACATGATTGCGACCGAAAAGACGCGGACCGCAAAGGCGGCGGTCCGCGCTACTTGCTCCCCCAGCAAGGGAGAAGCGGAGAAGTTGACAAGTTCTGTGATCTCAGGAATCATCATCGGCGTAATTCCAAGTGAGCAGGTCTCGAGTTTGAGACCTGGGACCGCGGATCAGAAGGGAGGCCCTCTCCATGCATGAGACACTTCGCCGTTACAAACAGTTTGTCCAGACTTTCCATTTTTTCTGCCTAGCCCTTTGTGTGTTGTGCCTACTCGGATGCCGTAAATCCTGGACTGATCCCTCGACTGGCCTCATGTGGGAATCGGCGGACAATGGCAAAGACATCACTTGGCATGACGCTTCGTCTTATTGCAGTAACCTCAGAAAGGCTGGCCGCTTCGATTGGCGCCTGCCAACACTCTCGGAACTACGTGGTATCTATGATCCTTCCATCAGTACCGAGGGAATGGGAGATTACGAGGGCATCAAGCTTCATGTGAAGGGCGGAATCAAGCTTTCGGGCTATCCATGGAGCAGTACGAGGGAATGGGGGGTACCGAAAGGGACACAGCTGAGAGAAACCGGCGCCAGTTTCCGCGCCCAGGTATCTACCAGCATATTAAGTGAAAGAGGATTCGCACCTGTCTTCGATGATCCAGGTTATGCGACCTTCAGCTACCTGACAGGTGACGGCTATTGGTACTTGGAGACACAGTTTGCGAGATGGGATTTTCAGCAATCCGATCCGATTAGATACCAGGACTACTCAGACTACTCAGACAGCGCGAAGCCTCTTCAAGAAGAGGGAACTGATATCACAAAGCGACTGCCGCATGGCGTGCGCGTGCTCTGCGTTAGAGGGGGCCGACCCTAAACAGAGCAAGTAGCGCCGGCTTTGCGGTCCGCGTCTCTTCTCTGGTAGGTCGGGGAAGCAAGCGCACGGTGATGACGAAGTATCGATCCGAACAAAAGGACGCCGCAACTTCGACACGGCCCTACAGTACAGCGCTGTGGACATGATTGCGACCGAAAAGACGCGGACCGCAAAGCGGCGGTCCGCGCTACTTGCTGCTGAACGATATTAGTTTGGTCAAACCCAACCGCGGCTTTAATTTGCCATCTGACCGTGGTAGGATTTCGTCTCATCATGGGATTAACACAAATACCAAAGAGATTACGAGCAAGGTTTCGGTTCGACGAGCGCGGACATGCCTGTTCGATCTTAGCCTCAGATTTCCCCGAGGAGTTTAAGGAAATCGTTGAGTGCCTGGATTCATTTGTCTTAAGAAAGAGTCACATTCTCACGCCGGGCGGAGGAAAGTCGCCGATTTCAACGGGGATCGACAAATTCCTCAGAGAGCGCGGATGGGCAGAGAAATCATTCGATATCAAGATCCTTATTGATGGAGAACCGATACCGACACCCACTCACAAGATAGATGACTTCAGGAATCGTGTCGGCCTAGAGGTGGAGTGGAACAATAAGACGGAGTTTTACGATAGAGACCTAAATAACTTTCGTCTGTTGAAAGAACTTAGGGTTTTGGACGTGGGCGTGATCCTGACAAGACTGAGTGAATTGCAGGAGCTTTTCGACCGGTTGGGGAAGGGGGCTTCTTATGGGGCTTCAACGACTCATTGGGATAAGCTCATTCCGAAAGTGGACGGAGGTGGTGCTGGCGGTTGCCCGCTGCTGCTAGTCGGGATGGGGATGGGCTGTTATGATCCTGACTCGTAGCCCAAGCGTATGCTTTGAATGGCGGCGGCTCGTAGCTGTCTACTTGGTCTCCCCATTGAGTCCAACCCTTCATGCGATTTCGCGCGAAAAGCTCCAAATACGGCGCCGGACTGCACCGTTGGATTAAATCGTAAACTTGATCGGGCTTCTTAGAGTGCTCCTCTTTCCTGCTGATCATAACATTCACTTGGGTTCGCCCCGGCTGAAGTGTCCGCAACTTGCCCTTTGTGCCGAACAATAGCAATTCGGTCACATTCCGAAAATAGAATCCAACGCCTCGACCATCCGGTCCGCCGTCCTTGCGAACCTTGTACCAAACGATGTTGGTTTTGTATGTAAAGCCCCAAGCTTTCATTATTGTCAGGGCTTCAAGAAGTAGGGCATTAGGACACCAAAGGTACAAGTGGCTCTTGGGCAAAGCAAGATCACCTACCGGCAGGGCCGCAATATCCTCGAAGGACATAGTTTCGTAGCGGTGGAGCCTTCTGTGCTCTGGACCGATCTTGCCAGTTCGGTTGGAGAACCTCCAGGGAGGGTCGATCAAGATAGCGCCATATTGGCCTTTGACGCCCCTTAGAAGATTTTCCACAGTTATCTGCCCCTTGCTGATCTCGAAAAGTAATTCTTCAGTTCGCGGAACTGTACCCCAATCCATATGATCCTGTCAAGTTTATGACCCAATATATGGTACTTCGTGCAACAGCCATTAAGGGTGACATACAAGGCTCGTTTGTGAGCCAACCCTTTGACCACACGACTTGAATACACAAGGTGGTTGCTACACGATTTCTTGCAGTTTACGGCCTTCGTGCTTTGGCGATTGCTCTCTCAGCGATTAGCCTGACGCGGTGGCCCGTTTCAGTGTTCGGGTTTCCTACGGTCAATAAGATGTCCTCAAGTGCTGTAAGCACATCGTCAAGCTCGGATTTAAGTTGTGTGGGAGTTTTCCGTTTGATTGATTTGTTACTCTGGATTGCTTTTCGCATCGTTGCCATCCTCCGCCTACGAAGCGGGTCATTTCAGGACGTAGCTCTATTGGTCACTTGCACCCGCCGCAAAACCTGAGTCTTGGAAATTCCGAAAGCATGTCACGCCACGCGAGTCGATCTGCCTCTGCGTCCGATTTACCCTCGTCCAGGTAATGGCAGAAGGCGGAAATCCAGCAGTGATCCTCCAAGGGCGTGAGTTTTGCGCGTCGTTTTCCCTTGCGCCGACCATCTTGTGACACAGCCGCCCTCCTCAATCAAAATACATTTCCTAAGGTAATCGGCAGTATTTCTGAAAACTTTAATTTGCCTTTTACCGCCGGATGTTCTCAACGTCGTGCGGGGGCTTAACAAGAACGAGTTCACCCTTCGGGACGTCTACGCATTCGCCACGCACCTTGAAAAACTCCATCCCGGCAACCGGCACGGGCGCGACAAAATCCGGCAGCAATTGCAGGTGTTACGCGACCTGGGGTTTGTGGAGTTCTTCGGGCGGGGCCGGTACCGCAGCGTGTTGTAGGGGCGGTTCGCGAACCGCCCTCCCCACGCGACCGCGTGGGACTGCGGATGAGGGCGGTTCGCGAACCGCCCCTACGAAACATTACGAAATATCCCGTTCGCTTCAGCACCCTCATCTTCCCACCGTTTCCT
>PLWR01000337.1 GCA_003165615.1 Acidobacteriota bacterium
AGATTGAACGCGCATTGCTTGTGGCGTTGGCGTTGGTAGGCGACGTGATCAATCCACACAGCGGGAACACCGATGTTCTCCACCGGCAGCAGCCCATCCGCACCCACGATGCCTTCAAGGTATTGCGCGAATCGCAGCAGGCGTGGGTAGGGCTCGCGGAGATCGNNTGGCTGAAAGTGGCGACGAAGCGCGCCGGAAGCCGCGTTTCGCCGAAGTTGAGATGCAGGGGGTGAAGTTGATGCCCGCAGTCTCCGCTGTATTGCTGCCGCTCCCGCCCCGCGCCATCCATGATGGTCTCCTGCGCGCTGTTGTACATGGTATTAATCGAGGCATCGATTAATCGCTGAAGGGGTGGCTCCGAGACGCGCATAACGGGCGTGTGCGGCCAGGGAAATGCTCTGCGGCGCATGCCCAGGCCCGAGACGGTTACTTTGCCGGCGGCGCCATGAATGTGCAGTTGCATCCAGCGGCAACTCTCAAAATCGAACGTTTCAAAGTGGTTGATGCCTTCGCGGCAGATAAAGCGGGTCCAGCTATGAAAGTGCGCGTTGAGTAGCGCCGGCCCCCCCACCTGGTGCGCTTCCTGCACCATGAGCTCGATGGTGGTACCGGCCGGGGCATCAATGGAGAAATAGGGCCATCCAACCATCTGGTCGGTGAACTCGAAAGTCAGGGCTGCCCCCCGCCGGCCATCGAGTTCGACTTCCCATGAACCCGCGGAGACCTCTTTCGCCGAAGGCTGCCGGGCAGGGCGGAAGCTCTGCGGCGGCATGAATTCAAAATATTCTTCCGGTGAACGAACCCACTCAATCCAGCACGATTCAGCGAGGCCGGCAATGGGGACAAGAGTCTCATGCATCAAAGGAATCGTCCGTGCCCGCAATTGCGATATTCCGGGGTCACCGCGAAAGTCATATTCATATTCCGTGTAAGTAGCGCAAGCCGCCGGCTTGTCGGCAGGGCAATCGAGCGGCATGGCGGGAAGCCAATCCTGGTTGGGAGCAAAGTCGGGGCTCGTCCAGCCATAGGGATAAAGGCGCGCGTCAAACTCCTCCTGAAGACAGCGCACGTACCAACGCTTGTAATGGCCGGGCTTCCAGGCGCGCGCGAGGTGCGCCTGCCAGGCTTCGTCCGATACGATGGTTTGCTTCTCGCCCTGGGCAGTTTCAATTTCCAGCCGGAAGATGAATCCGCACTTTCCGATCGGCAACGTGCCGTCCCCCTGACCGAAGAACAGCACTTGCGCCCCGATGGTGTTGGGGCCTGCTTGCAGCAGCGCGGTCAAATCAACAGGATCAACTTCCAACCAGCGTGGATCGCACGGAGCCGGCCCCCACTGCACGCGCTGGCCGTTGACCTCCAATCGATAGCGGCTCTCGGCGGCCACCCACCCCCTGGCGCGAAGGGGCTTTTCCGGCAAGTTCAGTTGACGCCGGAAGAGCACGAAGGTGTTTTGCAATGTGCGTACAGAGGGGTACCAGATCCAGCGCGCCGGGCTCAGATTCAGCAAAGTGGTCCTGGTAAGCGGCATCGGCTGAATGGGAGCTTGCAAGGCCGAAGCGGGCGGTGAGGCAAGAGATTGAGGTCCTGCCGGCGATAGTAACGTCCCCCCGGCCAAAGCAGAATTCTTGATGAAGTCGCGGCGTTTGATGGCGCCCCCCAGGTGAAAGGGAATGGGACCTCAATCCATGAGGCCGTGGAATTAGTATACGCGATTTGGGGTAAAGCAGCGCCGGGTTCCGTAAAGGTCACGGGGGTCGAACATTCCCCGGTCCGACATTGACAGTGAGGGATCATCAGAGATATCTTTAAGCGTACTTCTGGAGGTTCCTACGATGGGTAAAATTCCCGCTATAATCCCGATCACTGACCTTCGAAAAGACGCCGCTGCTGCCCTGAACCAGGTGAAGTCGTCGCGGCAGCCTCTGGTGATCACGCAACGGGGAAGGGCGGCGGCGGTTTTGCTGAGCTTGGAGGCCTTTGAGCGCAACGAACACGAGCGCCAACTCTTACACCTGCTGGCACACGGTGAACAGGAAATCGCCGCCGGGAAGGGATTCGATGTGGATAAGGTGCTGGCTGAGGCAGACGCTCTTTTGGGGAGTGGCCCCAAGTGAAACTCCGGTTCACACCTTCCGGACGAATCCAGTTTCTTCAAGCAATTTCATATATTTTGCAAGACAATCCGCCGGCAGCCGTTAAGTTCCGCAAGAAGGCTGAACGGGCACTTCGGCGCCTCACGCGATATCCGGAGTGCGGCCGGCATATTCCCGAGTTTCCGGATCTTCCCTTTCGCGAAGTGATTGTTCCACCCTATCGTTTTTTCTTCCGTTGCGAGGACAAAACCATCTGGGTGGTGGCGTGCTGGCATGGAGCACAACTGCCAACTGAACCGATGAGGATCAAGAATGTCTAACCAACCGCTCAATCTGCCGCTGGCCTTAGGCCCAATGCAGTTCACTCAAGTTGATCGCTCCCAGTATTCGACCCCCTCACCCACCGCCTTGCGGTCCCCCCTCTCCCCCAAGGGAGCGAGGGAAGAAGAATTCTCGGTTATGGGGTGGTGGCTTCAATGTGCGGCGACGGACGCGCCGGTGCGGGGCTTGGCGCTCTTCATAAAGAACACCAAGGGGATCATAGCGACGAAAGTCCACCCGAGCAGCGAGAAGGCATCGATATAAGCGAGCATGTTGGCCTGGCGAACCAGGTTGCCGTAAAGCAATCCCTGCGCCTGGATGTGGGCGAGCGCGGGATTTGAACCCTGGGTCATCAGCATTTGCTGCGCGCCCTGCGCGGCGTTGCGGTAAGCAGCGTCGTAGGGAGTGAGGTGAGCGATCAGCACGGCCTGATGAACCTGAGCGCGGCGCGCGAGGAGAGTGGCCACGTTGGCGATGCCCACGCTGCCGCCGATATTGCGCGCCAGATTGATGAGGCCCGTCGCGTTGTTCATCTTCTCCTTGGGAATATAATAGAAGGCCGTGACGTTGATGGGAATAAACAGGAAAGCCATGCCGATGCGGGAAAAAGTCCAGGCGCGAACGGCTGTCCAGAAATCAAGTTGCAAGTCGAAGTGCGACATGCGCAAGAGAGAAAACCCTGTGATCCCCAGTCCGAACGCCACCAGCCAGCGCGCCTGCATCTTCTGCATCAGGCGCCCCACAATCGGCAATACCAGAATGGTGAATACGCTCCCCGGAGAGAGCACCAGTCCGCTCAGCAAGGCCGTGTAACCCATGAGGGTTTGCAGCATGAGGGGCAGCAGCACGGTGGTGCCGTAAAG
>PLWR01000580.1 GCA_003165615.1 Acidobacteriota bacterium
TGGGGTCGAGTCCGGCCCAGGAGAAAGCCGGAGCCATATTCAAGAAACGCGGAAAACCCATTAACGGGTGGTCTGAGGCTGATCGAGAAATTCCGAAGCAGTACTACGATTGGTGTTCCACTTGGGCCGCTGAGTGGTTTCGCGTCTTAAATCCGGGCGGCACGGTGTTTATTTTTGCGGGCCGTCGCTTTTCCCATCGGTGTATCTGTGCCCTTGAGGACGTAGGATTTTCCTTCAAAGACATGCTGTCATGGGTGCGCGACCGCGCCCCTCACCGCGCCCAACGCGTTAGCGTGGTTTTCGACCGGCGAGGCGATGAAGCCGCGTCTAAGGAATGGAGGGGCTGGCGCGTTGGTAACCTGCGCCCATCCTTCGAGCCGATTTTATGGTTCACCAAGCCGTACAAGATCGGAACCACCATCGCAGACAACGCTCTGAATTACGGTGTCGGGCCGTACAACGAAGAGGCGTTTCTCCGCTATGTGCAAAGCCCCGATAACATTCTTAATTGCGGCTTCGGCCAGGGCGAGAGCGGATTGCACCCGACCCAGAAACCCGTCCGACTGATGCAGGCTCTAATCGAGCTAACCACCAAACCCGATCAAATTGTCCTAGACCCCTTCGCAGGAAGCGGCTCCACACTCGTTGCAGCGCGGAGCCTGCGCCGAAAATTCATCGGCTACGAAATGGAGCCGAAGTACGCCGAGGTTTGCCGGTCCAGGCTAGACGAGAGTGGACTATTACCGTTCATGAAATAGACATGATGCCGTTGTCCGCAAGCGCCCGGATGACTTTTTCTCGACCGTCTATATTGCGATCCTGTACCAGGAACTTGATAGCCTCTTCCCTGCTCATTCGCATAATCTGCTCACGCTCACGCGCAAGCATCGTAAGGGCCTCTTCTTTCGCTGCGGCCATGCATTCCAATGTGGCAAGCTTCTCTCCCTGCCACAGGGGTCTAATGGCCGTGCCCGCATTGAGCATCTCTCGATTGATGCAACCCCAGTAGGCCACGGAGTCTTTGGTTGGATTTAGCTCCTCCGCGCATTTGAGAATTTTCAGCAGCAGGTCTTGCGCCTGGCGCTTACCCGCGAGATCGGAAAATTCAACGAGCACGGCCAGGTGCGAATAAGAGAAAATGCAGACGTTCCGTGCAATCGCTTGCTGATAAATCTGGCTTTGCCGGGCCGGGAGCTGATAGATCGGACAGACGACCATCGCGTGCGGTTTTCCGCGTTTCCATCCATGCAACGCCTCAATTTTGAAATCCTTCTGATTTTTCGCGGTACGGCTTAATCGAAAGACCTTGGCGTCAGCAACCAGCGAGTAATTCTCCCCCACGGCCTCAACGTCTGCGGAGTCCGCGCGTTCCGCGAGTACAAGGCTTGTCAGGCCGATGTGTCGGTACGCAGCCGCAAGCAAGGCGTCTGTGTATTTCGAGTACAGCTTTTCCTCGCTGGAATCATGTCCGTAGTGTTCAGGGATGGACCCGCACAAATGGAGGTGATCGAGCAAGGCAGAGACGCCATCTTGTTTAAGCTCGGCTGCCAGTTCGCGGTCCACCTTCGCGCTGTCATCCCCGAATTTTCCGCTGATCTTAGCAATCTCATCAATCCAGTGTCGCCGCCGCTGGATAGCTTTTTCGGTCAATACTTCAAAGGGCATGGGCGCGTCGTCTTTCCATTCCGTGGAGTTGGAGCAAGATCAACTACCACAATAGACTAAAGGCCGGTAGATGCCCCTCGTTCAGCGTTGTGGTTCTGAGCTGTGCTTATATGTGATAATGTCCTTTATCAGTTGTAGAAAGGACCACCGATGACCCCAATATCACCAGAGCAGATGGACGAGATGCAGAAGATGTTCGAAGCGAGTTACGCAAGGAATGAGGCGCTGACGCGAAAGCGCAGATTTGAAGCGGGGGAATTTTCGCTTGAACTAGTTCGGGTTGCTGACGATCCGCCGGAGGACGACCCCGCATTTCAGGCAGAGCTTGGCGAATTTTCCAAATCGCTCCGTGCTGCCGGTGTCACTTTCTCCCAAGTGGGAAGGGCATTTGATGCGGTCGATGGTGGAGGGTATGCGCTTGCTGAATTTGTGGTCGGGAAACTCGGCTTACCGCTGATCGGCGCGGCAACGGCTGTGTGTATTGCCTGGGTGAAAGCCCGAGCCGGTCGGAAGCTCCGGCTCAAGATCGGCGATGTCGTAGCGGAAGGCCAGACCGTCGAGGATATCAAACGCCTGATGAAACAGGCAGCGGAGTTTTGTGCCGCCCACTCTAAAAAGGGTGGGAAGAAATGAACCAGCTCGTCTCTCTTTCCCCACCCGCCCGCTCCGCTCTGCCCGCCCTGGTCTCGGTTTCCGGCGACCGTGCCGGCATCCGCTTTCTGGAGTTCTTCGCCGCGCAGATCCGCAACCCGCACACCCGGCGCGCCTATGGCCGCGCTGTGGGCGAGTTTCTGGCGTGGTGCGAGAGCGTAGGCGTCACTTCCCTGCCCGATGTTCAGCCGCTGCA
>PLWR01000082.1 GCA_003165615.1 Acidobacteriota bacterium
CAGTGGGCTGCTTACTTCTGGTGCATTGGTGGTGTTGGCTTTCATCCCCGTGCAAGACCTCGGTTTGTCATCAGCTACGACGGGGCTGTCAAACCTTGATAGCCGGGAGTCGTTTCCAAAGCTGCCCTCGGAAAAGGATTTATCACCACAAGAGCTCGCCAGTGTGCTTGAGGATATGGTTTTCGTGGTCTCTCCTGGCCAGCCTGCGGTTGCGCGGGCAAAGGGGCTGTGGGCAATCAGTTATGGCGCGGGTGTGCTGGTTGCGGCGGAGCCTGGGGGCTACCTGATCGCCACCGCCCGACATGTGATTGACGGGGAGAAGTGGAAAACGGCTACGGCATTTGAGAACCACGTCACGGTGCGGTCGGCTGAGGGCGATATTGCAAGCGGGAGCGTGCTGGCCCGCCACAAGGATTTGGACTTGGTTCTGTTGTGGGTAAAACGTGGGACGAACGGAGTAGAGTTCCGGCAGGCAATTCAGAGGTTTGATGACGTGGCGATTGGGGAGCCGGTTTTTGCTTTTGGGCATCCAGCCGGTCTGCTTTTCTCGTTTACGAGTGGTTTGGTTTCGGGAAAACGGGAGGGTCGGCAGATTCAGATTACTGCCCCTATCAGCCCGGGCAGCAGCGGGGGGCCGCTTTATGATAACCGTGGGCGTCTCGTTGGGGTAGTTAGTTGGACTTTCGATAAGAGCCGTGAGCCAAATGCTGAGAATTTGAATTTCGCTGTTCCGGTTGAGGATTTGCTAAATGCGGCACAGTGGGAGTTGGCGCGTGAGGCGGACAGGCCGCTGGTGGAATTTTTGGGGCGGAGGGCCACGGTGCCGGGGCTGAAGTCGGTCAGGGAGCCGGTCCCTTCAAACCGTCAGAATAACTAGCAAACTTAATTCATAAAAACTATGCCAAGCATCAACGTAACAGTGTTCGACTCGACCGAGAATAAGCGAGTGCCGGTGGAACTGCCCGACGATGCGCCAGCGAACAAGCTCATTTCTGTTTTGGTGGAAAAACTTAAGTTGCCCAAGAGCGGCCCGGATGGTGCGCCATTGAGCTACAAGTTTCATCACAAGAATTCGGGGAAGCAGGTTCAGGACGCGCAGACTCTGGCGCAGGCCGGGGTGAAGGAAGGGGACATTCTCCGGCTACAGCCGGAAATCACGGCTGGCAATTTGTAGTAGGTCATTCTCCCAAACTGACGGAGCCCGAATCTGTGGGGCACAGGGAGAGAGGAATTATGAGTGACGAGAACATGATGAGGGTATCTGCGGAAGAACTGGAAGAGGATCGTTTTAGCCGATTCCGTTTAATCCAGTGGTGGGACCAGGCGAAGATTAGCCAGACCAAGGTCTTGGTTGTTGGCGCTGGCGCGTTGGGCAACGAGATAATTAAGAACCTCGCCCTGTTGGGCTTTTCGCGGGTGTTGATTGTGGATATGGATCGGATCGAGCATCCGAACCTTTCCCGGAGCGTTCTTTATCGAGGCAAGGATGTCGGCCAATACAAAGCCGATGTGGCCGCACGAGTCGCGAAGGAGATTTATCCAGAATTGGTTGCTTGGCCACTGAACGCGAATATTCTCTATGGCGTCGGATTAGGGGTGTTTGCATGGGCGGATGTGATACTAGGGGGGCTGGACAACCGAGAGGCGCGGCTTTGGATTAATCGTTGTGCCTGGAAGGTGAATCGCCCGTGGATTGATGGAGCGATTGAAGGCATCAACGGGGTAGCACGGGTGTTTTTGCCGGGGAAGCCGCCTTGTTACGAATGCACGCTTGGCGAGGTTGACTGGTCGATTCTGGAGAAGCGCATGTCCTGCAATCTGCTGACGCGGGAGGAGATGCTGAGCGGCAAGACAGCAACAACGCCGACGACAGCCTCCGTGATTGCGGGCATGCAGGTGCAGGAGTTGCTGAAACTGGTGCATGGACTGCCTACGCTCAACGGGGAAGGGTTTGTTTTTGAGGGGCTAAATCATTCGTCTTACAAGGTGCAATACACTGAAAATGAAGATTGCCTGAGTCATGAAACTTTTCAGCGGGTGGTGGCTCTTCCCGGAACTTCTGCGGAACTGACTTTGGAACAGCTTCACCAGCGGGCGCAGAGTGATTTGGGGTCGCCTGAGGTATGCGTGGAGTTTAGCCGTGATATTATTCACAAGCTGGTGTGTCGGGAATGCGGTTCGGAAGAGGAAGTCTTCGCCCCGGTGGGAACCATCCCTTACGCACGCGGGCGGTGCTCTCGCGATGGGAAAATTCGAGAGGTTGTTGCATTACACACCTACCGGGGGGTTGAGGCGTTCGGTGCGAGGCCGTTGGAGCAGGTCGGTCTGCCAGCTTTTGATATTTTCTCTGCTCGCTCAAAGAATGATGAAGTTCACTATCTGATCGCTGGTGATGCCGGGGCGGTTCTTGGGCCTCTGACTGGCTCCGTTGCACAGGGCGCGGGTAATCTCGGATGATGTCTATGGAAACCCACCCGAAACTCTTGGTCGAAATCAAAGCGGAGGTTTTGCAGGCCATTCGGCAGCACGCGCGGTCGAGCATGAGCGCAGAGGTGTGCGGTGTTCTGATTGGCACGTCGGATGGGCGGGTGACGAAGGTGGAGGCGCGTATTGCCGGAGAAGGGGCGGCGCAAGGCGGAGCGCATG
>PLWR01000027.1 GCA_003165615.1 Acidobacteriota bacterium
GCGGCACCAACGTGGAGTTCATCCGTCGATTCACGGAGGATTACGATGCCGATGTGCATCACCTAGTTGAGAACTACCGGTCCACTCGGCACATCATCGAGGCCGCGAACCAGCTCATCGCGAGTAACACGGATCGGATGAAGACCGCACACCCGATCCGTATTGATCGCCATAGGGAAATGCTGCCGGCGGGCGGGGAGTTTGGCCAGCGTGACCCGGCTACGAAAGGCAAGGTGCAGGTAATCCGCGGTTCGGATGGCCTCGCCCAGGCTCAGGCGGCAATCTCCGAGATCCGGCGCCTGCGTGAACTGGGAGCGGGCGACTGGTCGCAAATTGCCGTCCTGTCCAGTACTCATCGAGATTTGGCCCGGGTAAGGGTAATGGCGGAAGCGGCCGCGATACCGATTCGCTGGGTGGCACAGCGGGATAAAATGGCCCCACTGCACCAAATCCGGGAGATCCGGCGGTTTCTGCGGCATTTGGAGGGAATCCGCAACGCCCTGAAGCGGGCAAGTGAACTACATGCACTTGCAACGGCAATGTTTGGCAACGGCAGCACCAATCCTTGGGTGCAGTTTCTTATTCGATTGTTGGATGGATGGAAGAGCGAGTCCGCTGACGCGGAGCTTCCGCTTTTTGAGGCAATGGAATTCCTATATGAGGCCAGCGTGGAAAGCCGGCGCGAATTCAGCTATGGGGACGGGGTGACCCTGAGCACCGTGCATTCGGCCAAAGGCACCGAGTACGACCACGTCCTACTCGTCGGGAGCTGGCCGGCATGGCCAGAGCGAGCGAAGCTGGAGGAAAGTCGGCGGGCTTTCTATGTGGGAATGACGCGCGCCAGGAAGACCTTGGCGGTATTTGATCGCCTGGACGTTCGCCCGTCTCTGCCTAATGCGTTGACCGGTCCAGCTATAGCTTTTCGGGAGGCTGAACTTAAATCGATGCATGAGTCCGGCAATTTGTTGAATTACGAAACGCTAGGCTTGGAGGATATCCACTTGGGATTTCCGGGGACATTTCCGGAAAGTTCTCGGATCCATGTCGCCTTAGGGCGTCTGAGCCCCGGAGACAAGCTGGCTATGCGCGCCTTGGAAGGAAATGGCATCGGTCTTTTTGACGGGGCCGACGTGTGTGTTGCCCGCCTCTCGCGCAAAGCGGAAGCGGATTGGGGTGGCCGACTGGCGGTTGTCCGCGACATTCGGGTACTGGCCATGGTTTGCCGGACTGCCGAACATGACGCTGAACAAACCCGACGCGAACGATACCAGATATCAGAGTGGGAAATCCCGGTGGTTGAGATTGCTTTCGAAGAGAATTTTCCCCGCTGACGCAATCGCCCGTACTGTCCGAGAACTCCAACGTCTGCATCGTCACGCGGCGTCTTGGTAATAGTGGCGCAGCAGTCCGCCCAGCCGATTGCGACAGTTAATGGTTTGCCGCCCACCACCGCCGACTTCATAGCCCGGCTGGCCAGCAGGTGAACATAAAGCACGTAGAGACTCTGCCAATCCAACGGAGGCGAATGCCGCCATCGCAACCTTCAAAGGTTTAATCACTTTCCAAAGTCTTTTTCCAAGGCGGCCAACCGCTCCGCGTCCTCTTTTGTAAAAACGTCGGCATCGAAAACAGCCTTATCATCCGGCCCGTCCAACCGGGTGACTTCCACGGTCAGCACCGCATCTGGCGGAACCTCCGCCTTGCCCAAATTTCCGAACGAATTGGGCGCCAACTCACTCCGACAACGGCGTCTCCGGGACCAGCACCACCGATTTAACCACGCTATGCACCGCCAGATGAAGCCCCAAGACGTCCAGATTTCGCCACCCTTCGCCGAAGGCGCCGCGGGCCTCAACGGGAGAGAGGACCCGCCGGAACGAGCAATTCTGCTCGACGGCCTTGACGATAATGTCGATCTCACCCGAGGCATCGTCCACCGCGACGCGTTGCAACAACGTTGCCGCCGCGGTCATATCCTGAAACCGCGCCCGACCTCGGCGCGTCGTCACTGAATTCAGGGCACCCAGGCGCCGGGGGAGCGGCACCTTTCGCCCCTCCCAAACCTCCCAAGGATAAACCAGCACGAAATCCTCCTCAAATGGCACAAGCCGCAGACAGCCTGCCTCCGGATACCCTGGGTGCAAGAACGGCACGCGTGTGGACGGAACCACGGCGTAAATCCGGCGCCCATCCAAACTCACCTCATCAGGGATGCATTTGGCGTGGGGAAACGGAAGGAACGGCATAAGTTCCTCGCCCAAAACCTTCCACGTAAAGACCTGGCCGAAATCCGCTGATTCGGTCCGCCGCTCAAAAGCCGGGGAAAACTCCGCCAACCCCAACAGGTCCTTCCCCTCCTTGAACTCCAACCGGCGCCCTCCTAAAACATCTTCTTCCACCACCGGCGCGTGGCCGGGCGCGCATTTGAGAAACACCCGGCCAGAATCCCGGTCCCTAAGCTTGGTGGCCACGACAACCCAATCGCCACGACGCTCAATACCAAGAATGGCTTTGCGCTCGAATACAGAGGCCCACCGGTGGGTCGGCAAACCAACGACAAAGCTGACAGCCTTGCGGCCGCTCCAAGAAGCCCCGGGATCCGCTGGCGTAATCGTCTCCACGGCCCAGGAGGAAAACTGCCCCATCTTTGAAAGCCACAAATCTCGGTCGAAGCGCCGCGGAAGCTTGGCAAAAAGCTCCTGCGCGGTGGCAAGCACCCGCTCCGGCCTCAACAAAATCGGCAAACGATACTCGAACCACAACCGCTCGCCATCAACATGCCGAAATGTATGCGCCCGCATCCTGGTTCGAGAATGACCATCAGCGTCCCTAGTGAATGCGACGTAAAAAGCGACCGCGTCAGGGCCGAGGTCCAAAACCTTCGCCAGCGTCGTCTTTACAAACGGGCGGGACACCAAGTCCAACCTCTGCCGACATTCTTCCAAAGCCTCAATCATCGAGGCGCGCAGAGCAGTCCTGGCGGGGATCAACTCCTCCCACGGCACCGGCACTCCCGCTCCGGAGATCAGATGTTCCAACTCGGCGATGCTATAATCCACATCCTCGGCCGCTGGTCTCATAGAGAAAACGTCCAGCGGGAGCGTGAACCAGTTGTCGCCCCAACATTCCTTCACAGAATAGTTCAGGAAGCAGGGCTCCGACCAATCGCAACTGATCTTCTCAAATCCAGCCATACGGCACCGCCAACTCTACCAGAATTCCACCGGTGCCTGCAAGTGCCGGACGGCTCCATGTGCTTGCGTGATAGGCGCAGGGACACTTCTTTCAACGTCTTTGCCAAAGAGCGCATGGGCTTGGGCCGCCGTGTATATTGTGCGACCACGCCTGCTGAGGGAATCGTCTTACGAGTCCGGAACGCGGAATCAACTGAGCGATTCTTCCATGTAGGGTGGCGTCTGTATCACCCGGCGCCCGAAAAACGACGTAAGCAGGCATGTGGTGCAGGATGACCTGTGCGATGAGGAAATGCGAGTCGAACGCACGCCTTTTGGCAATCTGTCCAATAACTCGATCTACAGCGGCTTGCATAGAATATCCTTAATGTTCATGGTTACAAATCTCGCCTCTTTTTAGGCGTGCCGCAGTATAACCCATAAACGGAGCGACGAAGCATTTGTAGGGCGGGGGAGAACGATCGCGCGCGCCCAGACGGCATCAGGGATGCACAGCGCCGTTCGAACTTTCTTAACTTTTCCCTGGACAGGTTTTTGGAATGACGTGAACGGCCCCAACAAATGTGAGAAAGCGAGTCTCAGGATGGGAGCAACGCTTCCTTTAATTCTTGCAAACCAAAGCTCATAATCTTTTCCTCAATATGCCGGTTGGTGCTCTCAAGGCAGTTCCGCATGCTGAACCACGTTTGCGTAGACCGAACGATAAGCTTGAGGAATTCCAGGTAATGCGGCTCCACCTCCGGCTGTTGCCGGAACGCCAGCCAGAGATTAGCCGCCGGAAGGAACAAATCTGTAAAAGAATTGATTTCAACCTGAGGCGGGCTGGACTCGGTATAAATGAGTGCTGGCCAAAGGAGTTCGTAACACTGACCACCAGCGAATTCGGCCAATAAATCGCGGCTTGGAATACTCAACTGGTTCCGAAAATCAGCCCTGCAAAAGAGTCGAGGGCCTTTGCCGGTCTTCTCAAGACTGACGGCGTTGACGACGGCCCTGCCAGCCAAATTCGTCGTAATCGTCCCGCGACCTTGCACGATGGCCGTTATCTGCGGGGTCAATACGTTTCCGAAGGAAATTCCACCACGGAACAAAAGAGGAAACCACCGAGCAGGGCTTTGACCCGAGCTACCGTGCCGTATCGGTTCGATGAGCGTGACAGCGGTTGGATCAGTTGGGTTCTCTGGATTCGCAAACGCGTCGCTGGTCATCTGGAAACTGTCGATTAAAAAGCGCGAGACCTGTCGAACCAGCAAATCAGGCTGCTCGGAAAGAATGAAAACGGAGTCGCTAAACGGAAGAAATGTTTCAAAGCTCCCCACTTCTCCGGCTAAGGCAAGGTTTTGTAATCTGGGATCGGTGTGGTTCTGGGCAGGGAAATCGCGCATGGTGGCAAGTTTCGTGTTGATGCTGTCGTGGTAGTCCAACAAAAGTTGCGCCGCCCCGCTTGGATCCATCAGAGTGTAGCTCTTAAATCCCAGAATGTCGAGGTAAACAACGGATTGGTCAGGCATAAGACACCATAAACGAAGTACCGGCGGAACGCCAGAACGAACCGACAGCAGTCGTCCTTATGGTTAACAAATCTGATGGCGTTGCCAAAACCGCGTCGAAAACGACGAAAACTGGGCAAAAAGAGCCAGGAAAGCGGCAAAGTTATGGCTAATTTGCGGCAAGGTTATGCGTAACATCCCACAGGGCGCCATTCGCGTAAGTGATGGCGTAATTGGCCAAACCCGTTCCCACCGCCGCGCTCTGTGAACGGTGAACCATTCGTCGCAAGCCGC
>PLWR01000166.1 GCA_003165615.1 Acidobacteriota bacterium
CTTAGAACAAATTTACCCTGGGACGCTGGTGGCCACGCGATCAGCGTCCGCGCCATCGGCAAAAATCTGGGCGCGGTATGATCCCTCGCCCAGAAAGTCCAGCGGCAGTTTGATATCGCGAGCATCCCAGTTGGTCATACTGCCGACGTACCACGCACCGTCCTTTTGGCGGGCCACGGTGATGTACTGGCCGGGTTCCCCGCCCAAGACTTTGGTTTCGTCCCACACGGTCGGCACTTTTTGGAGGAACGCGAATTCCGGCTGGCCCTCGTACGCCTGCGGATCGTCCGACACCATTTCCAGCGGCGCGAGGTACACCACATATTTGGCGAGTTCATGGGCGCGCGTGCCTTGCACCATGGGCTGGACGAACTGTGGCTTGAACTCGGCGCGCGTGGCGTTGTGGAAGCCTCCGGGCGTGTAATCCATCGGTCCGGCCAGCAGGCGGACAAAGGGAAGCGTTACGTCGTACCCGGGGGTGACGGTGTATTCCACTTTATCGTGTTCCAGTCCCATCACCGATTCCCGATTCAGGACGTTCGGGTACGTGCGGCGCAGTCCCGTGGGTTTGTAGGCGCCGTGGAAGTACACCAGCAGATGGTGCGCTGCGGCGATCTCCGCCACGCGTTGATAGAAGTTCACCATCTCCTGGTCATCCCGGTCCATCAAATCCACCTTGATGCCTGCCGCTCCCCACTTTTCGTAGAGGGGAATGGCTACATCCATCTGTTTCTTGAGCGGCGGCCAGTCAAGCCACAGCAGGCACTTCACGCCCTTCTGCCGCGCGTAGGCAAGCACCTCCCGAATGTCCACGGTGTCTGACTGCTGAGTGATATCAACTTCTCCGGCGGGATAGTCCTCTTTTACGGAGTGTTTGGGTCCCTTGTACCAGTAATCGCTGACTTCGATATATTCCAGATGCGCCTTGGCGGCGAAATCAATGTAGTACTTGAACATCGCTGTGTTCACGTCGTTGGGAAAGGCTCCCTGCCCGCCCCAGAATCCCGACCACCAGGGGAAAGTAACTTTGCCGGGTTTGATCCAGGAAGTGTCGGCCAAAGCGCAGGGTGGACTCAGGTTCAAAACCAGGTCGTTTGATTCCAGCAGGCCCGTGGGGGTGGGGTTGACCATCAACACGCGCCAGGGCGTCGCCATCGGCGCGGAAGCAATCACCGCTTGGTCGGAATGCTTGGGCAGCGGAGAAAGCTTGCTCATCAGAGCCCCAGATACTCCCTGCACTCCGCCAACGTACATGCCCGCGTAATTGGTCAGATCGGCTTCCAGCAGCCCCACCCACGGCCCCTGCGGGAGCTGGAGCAGCAAGGGGAGGGGAACGATTGATGTCGGCTTGATGTCATCCAGCGGAAGATAAGAATAGTCACTCTCGTAAGGGCTGGAGAACCACCGGATGTTGAGGGCATAGGCGTGAGCATCGGTGGGAAAGTAGAAGCCGGTGTTCTCCGCGGCCAGCGTGAACTGACGAAGGTTGACCTGCTCGGGGAGGGCGTAACGGAAGGCCACCCCCTCGTCGTAAGCGCGAAAGATGAGGTCCACGCGACGGTTCGGCGCCTGCTTTTCCCGCAGCGACACTTTTAGTTGGTTGTAGTGGTCGCGAACCACACGCCGAGCCCCAAACGGGTTTTCCCAGGTGGAATCGTGCGAGTCGCGATCTGTGCCCAGAACCTCGAATCCCTGGTCGAGAGGCTTCGCGCCCAGGAAGTCGAGCCCCAAGGGCGAATCCGCCAGGAGGGCTTTTCCCCGATAGTCGATGCGATAATAGGCCCGCTCGCCCGGCAAATAGGGTTGCGGATTGGCTTTGATTTCCACGCTCACGGTCAGGTCGCCGTCCGGTGAGGCGAGCCGGTAAGCGGTGGCAAAGCCCGAGGACGGAATTAGAACAAAAAATGCTGATAACAGAAAAATAGCCAAAGTCTTAGTTTTGCCCATAGGAGTTCGTTCCTTTGAAGAGTGAGGTCTGAGGGATAATGCCGGTCATACAAGTTATCCGTCTCCACAGGTCCAGCATCTTGCCACAAAATGGGTCTGTTCCAGAAGCCGGTAATATCGCGCGGGCGTTTCGCGCCCGGTTGACGAGAAGGCCGGCAGTCGCGTACAGTTCCCGGCATTATGGAAAACATGAGCAACGCAGATGAATACCGCCATCTGCAAGAACTTTACGCGGACATGAGTGATAGCCGCCTTGACGCCATGGCGGACGATATCGACGACCTTACGGAGATCGCGCAACAGGTTTTGCGGGCGGAGATTTCCAAGCGTGGTTTGGACGCACAGGCTAAAGATCCCTCTGAAAAGCCTATTGATATCGTGCGCCATGCTTTGAGCGTGGAGCTTTCCGAGCGCGGTTTAGACTCGGTGGACCTAGATACTCCCGAAGCACCTGGCGAAGGTCCCGAATCAAAGGGTTTCAGGGATACTATGGACCCGTGGGTTCGCGACCCGGTCGCGGAGGGATTGGATCCGAATGCTTATGACCTGATTGGCGTATGGATTGTGGCGGATGCGTCTGAGGCGCGCGAGGTAATGGGGGTGCTCGATTCCGCCGGCATTAAATCCTATCTCGGTCCTGAGAATGTGGAAAGCGTGGACGATTATAAGGGAAGTTATATCGATGGGGTCAGGATTAAGGTCATGAAATTCCAGTACAAATATGCTTGGAAGGGGCTTAACCTCCGCTTTCCCCCTAAGCCGGAAGAGGAGGCTGCGGCGGATGCCGGTAACGCCATTTGCTGTCCAAGGTGCAATTCCCAAGACGTCATTTTCCAGGGCCTCGTGGAGGAACCGGGGGAGGATTCCGCCGCTGACGCGAAGAACAGTTGGGCCTGTGACGCCTGCGGCCACCAATGGAAGGACGATGGGATCGAGGAGAAAGTTTGATGGTCCGTGCCGATGGGCAGATCGGGGGAAATAGCGGTTCACTTGATGCTGAGAGCAAGATCGAACGTTATCCTTGTATTCATTCCGGGCGTGGCATAATACATGCCCGCAGATAAGAAAGAACTAACTTAAGAGAGGCGAGTATTGGAATCGGCACGAGATAGCGTGGAAACTGGAACGCCGTTACCGGCCAGTCAACTTCCCGGCGCGCCGTTAAGCGACCGGGCGACGACGTTGGCGCTGGGGTTGATCCTGGCCGTGGTTTTTCTGGCTTACTCGGACACTCTCTGGTTCCAGTTCGTTCACGACGATCGTTTCCAGATTCTGGGAAACACCTGGCTGCGCTCCTGGAAGTATCTACCCCGCTATTTCACTGCGGACGTTTGGGCGTTCGAGCACCCGGTTTTTCGCGGTACATTCTACCGGCCGATCTTTCTGCTCTGGTTCCGGATGCAATACCTGGTTTTCGGCTTGCATCCGTGGGGCTGGCACCTTTGCACGGTCCTTTGCCATGTAGGAGTTACGCTGCTGGTTTACTTCACCGCAGTTCGATTGCTGAAGGACCGCCTCGCGGCGCTGATCACCACGCTGATTTTCGGTTTGCACCCCACCCATGCGGAGGGAGTGGCGTGGGTTTCAGGCGTTACTGAACCCCTCTTTGCCTTATTCCTGTTTGCCTCCTTCCTCTGTTACCTCAAGAAGCGAGCCGAGCCTGCCCGCGCACGAATTTATTTGGCGGCCTCGCTGGTGCTATATGCGCTGGCCAGCCTTTCCAAAGAGACGGCGGTGGTACTTCCTTTGATTATCTTTGCTTGCGAGTTTCTCTGGAGCAAGCGGACCGCACCTTCGTGGTGGCGCACCTTGGCTTGGCGTTCGCTGGACGCCGTTAGGGTTGTCGCTCCTTATCTGGCACTTTTTGTCGTTTACATGGTGGCGCGGCTCCTTTCTTTGCAAGGGTTTCAAAACACCAAGGAGCCGCACTCCTATCTCAGCATGTTCCTGACATGGCCCTCCGTGCTTTGGTTCTACATTCGACATCTGATATGGCCCA
>PLWR01000047.1 GCA_003165615.1 Acidobacteriota bacterium
CCGTACCCCATACCAGTCGCCCGGCTGGGGATTTGCCGCGTCGGACGTAAATACAACCGGCGCGCTTGAACTGCCGGCGGCGTTCAGAACTCCACCGTTGAGGATGATTTCGACGCGGTTGGGATTGACGCCAGAGGCTTGGTCATCCGCATTTGCCCGACAGCGAACGAGTGTTCCTGGCATGATAGTGAGCGAACTGCCAGCCGAAATTGTAACGTCGCCGGTCACTTCGACAACGCCCGACCAGATGAGAGCATTCGTCACCGTCCCTGAAGTGGAGATGCCCGAAACGAGCGGAGTCAGCGAGTTTGAGACGATGTACTGAGCTGTCGGGTTATAATCTCCAGCCCCCAATGGATACCCATAGACACGGAAATAATAGGTGCCCAACTCGGTGGCGTCGTATTGGATCGACTCTGGGATTCCGGCTCCGTTGTACGAGCCTGCCAACCAAGTGCTGTCTGGGCCATACAATTCCAGGTCGTAGTCTTCCCCAGCGGGCACTTGCAAGGTGATCTGCAGAAGTCCGGCATTGGTGACGTTGACCTTAAACCAATCCACATCTGTGGGCGTACAAATTATCCCATTCGTGTTGTTTGTGTTCAAGGCCATTGGGGTCGCGGTGACAGAAGAATTGTTGGGCTCGTTCGGGTCACCGCAAATGTTTGCGCCACCATTGTTTACCGTCACTGGTTGACCGGGGGAAGTGCCCGCCAGCGTATTGCCAATGTACGCCTTCGCCATAATGGTGTGCGCCGCGTCATCGTCCACGGACGTATTCCACGTCCAGAGGAAAGGAGAGATCGTGGTTTTGGAACGTAAAACGCCATCGACATAATAATCAATTTCCGTCGCGGCAGACGCGGTTGCTTGAACCCGAACAGTACCTGAGAGCGTCGCCCCGCTGGTCGGCGAAACAAAGGCCACAGATGTTGAACTAGACAGCATCGTAACCGTGGCGGCCTCGCTTGAAACGCTTAAGCTGTTTGCATCCGTGACGGAGACCGTGAAGACACCACTCTGTCCGCCTGAAACCGTGTACGTGCTGGCGTTTGCTCCAGAAATACTCGTGCCGTTAAGAATCCATTGATAAACCAATGGCTGCGCCCCGGTCGCGCCCACGGACAATTGAAATGATCCTCCGTGGACATAGGTGCCGCTTTGGGGGTGCTGATTGATGACCGGACCAGTGGGCAGGACTGCCGCGCGGAACAGGTTGCCAAGGGCAGTGCTAATACCGGAAAGTTGGCTTCCTGATTGACTGGCGGTATAAAGATTATCCGCTTGAGCGTAGAACTGCGCCGGTGTGCATCCTTGAGGGTCGCCATACAAATAGCTCCCTTCCAACATAAGCCAGCCGCCACTATCTTCCGTGAGGACACCACCTCCCTGAGTTACACTTCCTGACGCTGAAATGATGTTGCCAGGCCCCAAGTTCAAGACATCGTTGAGACTGCCACTGCCATTTGCGGCACGGACTGCAAAGTAGAACTCAACCTGATGCTGGAAGCTTTGGTTTTTCACGGCGTTCGCAAAGGAATTTAGGCCAATCTCAATCGGGAATTCCGCCAGTGACGCGATAGTGTAAACAGAATCGAGACCCACATCGGCCAGAGCGGAATTGAATGCGGCGGATGCACCAAAGTTCCCCGCCAATCTGGCTGCTGTGCGGTAATCGTCATTTTCGATAGCAGCGTAAATATCGGGTGCCTCGACCAGGAACGAAATCCAGTCCTTGTACGGAATGCCGCTGTAGCTGCCGCCGCTTGGCGTGTTTTCGAGGGCCGCTGTGATGGCATCATCTGAAACGCTGGTGATGTTCCAGACCGTCTTGACGTAGTTCAGTTGATCGGCGGTCGAAACCTGCGCTTTGACAGCGTCAGTGAAGACGATGCCAAAAAGCAAAATCAAGCCCCAAGCGTTTACGGGCATCCAGCCAAAGCGCAGTTTAGTTTGCCAAGATGCTGCGGTGCTCCTGCCAAATTTTTTGGGTGAAGGATTTCTCGCGGAGGAATGAAGATGGACAGTTTGGGTTACATTCATAATTTCAAACGTGGGAACATGCCGTTTTGCTGGTTTTGATACAGAAAGATTCTCCGCGCACACCTCGTGGCGCGGATGGTGGTAAAATCGCGTTCATACCATGACCCTAAGCAGAATTAGACTATGTTTGTTTGGGGAAACGGTCGCGGCAAATTGGCGGCGAGGTTGAAATACCGCGTGGTGGACATGGGCTACGGGCGTGGTCAATTCGGCAGCCCACCGCCACCCGATTAGACCATATCTTCGGCCGATTTCAAAAACGCACATAAAAGCGATTCCCAAGCTCCAATGATTGCAGTTTGCGGAATTTATATGTTCGAGGTCAGCACGAGACAACACATATTTTGTCAATTGTTGTATGGCAATTGCGCTCCCAGGCTCCCAGGGACCATGAAGAAGGGCCGTCTCAGTGCGTCCAATGGCACTCAGCAACGGTTACTCAAGTGGGGCGTTCTGGATGTCTTCGTGATTTAGCCAGGATGGCGGCTCGATCCGCGCCAGTTCGTAATCCCCCGCCATTTGGAACCGGGCGTTGGAGTGAATCAGGAACGGCTGCATCGGGGTGGTCTCTGGGTTGAAGGCATTCAGCTCGTCCCGCGCGAATTTCAGGTCCAGGATGTACGTGTCGATGGGGTCGGTTTCCTTCGCCTTGGGGCGCTGGGTGTAGGCCGCCAGCCGGAGGGTTTGGCATAGCGGCAGGTAGGAAAAAACCTCCGCCGCGAT
>PLWR01000441.1 GCA_003165615.1 Acidobacteriota bacterium
AATCCCCCGCTCCAAGCTGGCGAGTGCAGTAACGGTGAAGACGAACTCCAGACCACGACTGTCGATAAGCGGCTTACAATCAATAGATTAGATTCTGGTTGGGACAAGCTGTTTCACCCGTCAGACACCGGGTTCGACTTCAGGAAGGAAAGCAGGTTCAACAGCCTATAAATTTATTGCACTCGGTTGCAGGGCTGGGAGCGCTCGTCAGTTGCCACTGCCTGATCGCCTTTCGGGCACGTCCGTGGCTTTGCATTTCCCTCCTCGGTCATTTTCTCCTGTCACGCTGTGGTCACGACAAAATGCAAACTTTCCCCATTTCCGGGCTTTTGGCGCTCTGACGATTCGGGCCAGGTCCCCCTTCACGAAACCACCAGCGGGTTTAGGCATCATCCCTGAATGCTCCTGCCACTTCAAATCATGCGCCCCAGTTCGGTTCGGGAGAGCCCAGAGCTCCTCAAACCTCCTAGCAGCGGACCGGAGCAATGCTGAGTCGGCCGTCTGAAGAACACTAGGGCGTTTTCAGGACTGATCCGACTACCGTTCCCTAAAGCACGCTGGATGAGTGCATTGCCCTGTTCTCAACAGTTGAGGGCCGAGCCTTCGCCCGCATTCCTGGACACTGGCCTACTTGCGAGGACTTGAGAATGACGGCTACGCGGAACCGGCATCTTCCGTTCGTAAGTTAGGCAATGCTCACTTTTGGATAGGTTTCGATGTACTCATCTCCTCTACAGCCTTGGTAGACCACCGTGCGTACTTCAAGGTCAACTTCGTAGCGTGTACCTCCAGCTCGCCAGGAGACGTCCAGGAACTCCGGGAAGGTGCTTTCGCCCGCTTGATCAACACGGAGAGCCTTGATCAAGGCACTCTCGTCGAAAGCTGGCACATCGACTGCACCAGTGGTCAAAACATTGCCCACCATGACGACAGGACCGTCCTCCGTGAGGAAGAGACTTTGGCAAGAAGAAGTGACCATACGTTCCGTGTCACTCCAGCTTGCCTTAGCACCTCGGCGAGGTAGCGGAAGCTACCACTCGGGGGTGGATCCCCGATTGGCTCCCACGTCAATTGTCATGGTAGATCTGGTATAGCGATGCCCCCGTATACGCCGGGCACGTCCACTCCGTTCCGCCCACCTGGACCGGACACCCCGGATGGTACGAACAGAATCGTGCCTTCGCCTCGTAACCGCCTTGGCCGACGCTGAAGTTCAGCTCCACAGGACACCCATTCGGCACATTTGACCGCTGAGTCTGTGTCTGCGTCTGCCGCGGTGCCGGATACACAAACGCCGCCAGCTCCTCCGAACTCGCAAAGCGCCGCGACCCCGCCCGGCTTAGCGCATTGGCATACGCCTCCGACCGCGCCGGGGAGAATCCCATCCGCCGATCATCTGCCACCGCCCTCCGCAGCAGCGCAATCGCCTTCGCCCGGTCGTGCGCAACGCCAAGTCCGAGCTCATACGCAAGACCCAGGTCTCTCTCCGCACGTGAGACATGCTGTGCAGCCGACAGCTCGAAGTAGTGGATGGCCTTCTCCATATCCGGCGCCCCACCCTCCGCAATCTCATAAAACTCGCCCAACTCCGCCTGCGACGCTGCATCCCCCTGATCCGCTGCCTTCTGCAACCAGTACCGAGCCTTTACCAGATCCATCGGAACACCCGCACCGGCTCCGAAGTCCCCGCCCAGCGCGGCCTCTGCCTTCACGTATCCCATGTTCGCCGCCTCGCTGATGTAAATCATCGCCTCCCACGTTCGCCCCGCGTTGACCGACGTCGTCTCCATCGCCATCAGCGACGCGCCCGTCGCATTTGCCGGAATCGTCACAACCGTCCCGCAAGGAGGCTTCCCAAACTCCCCACAAGGCGTCACTCGTACCGTATAAGCCTGCCCCGGAATCCTCTGCGCCTGCTGCGGCGAAATCCCTCTAACCACCGGTGCCTGCGGACGGCCCTCCCCGCCATACACCGTCTGGTTCCCGGCATACCCCTGCGGGTACAGTTGTTGCTGACTCAACATCAACCCGCCCGCACAAACCGCCAGCGCGGACAACAACATCTTCGTCACCAAACGCAAAGACATACCCACACTCCTGTTGAATCGTTATTATAGATTGCCGGCACAGGTTGAAAGACGAGAAGCCCGCTTCGCTCCTGTGATCGGACAGATCGCAGACGCCTGTATCCTTTCCATCGAATCGGCGTCCGCGATTCCCCTGTGCTACACTGTCCTTTCACCGCCGAAAGCCGCACCGTCATCCTTGACCCAGGTCCATGGCCATGACCGACCGCAAAACCCGCTTCTTTCTGATCGCCGCTGTCTGCGGTGCCCTTGGAGTCGCGAGCGGTTACGCCCTCTTCCTCATCTCCGACGAAATCCTCGGCAAGCCTTTGCACTTCTTCGTCGCCCTCCTCGGCGCGGCTTTCGTCTCCTATATCATCGAGTGGCTCCGCGATCTCATCCGCCACGGCGAAATCGAAGTCGAAACCCATCCGATCATCCGCTCTATCGGCACCTTCGTTGTCGTGCTCCTGTTCGAGCTCTTCATCGCCGGCTTCGAAGCCGGCCTCAAGCTGGGCTCCGGCGCCCTCCGCAACGCCGCCACCTCCCTCCTCGGTGACGACGCCGCCTCCATCGAAGGCATCCCCTGGACCGTCGTCCTCGTCGCCGGCATGTGGATCGTCGCGGGTGCACTCCTCGCCGGTTGGCTCAGCCTCCAGATTGGCCGTGACGAAGACAAGACCACTGCGCGCCACGTCCTCCGCAGCTCCCGCTGGGGAACCATCGGCGGCCTCGTCATCGCACCGGCAATCATCGGCCTCTATATCCTCGGCGGCCGCACCCTCGTCACTCTCCAGTACTTCGTCACCACGACTCCCACCACAACCGCGCGCTACGTCGACCTCGCTACCTTGTTCCAGGCCTCTCATAACAATGGCTTCTTCGTCGTCCTCGATCTGCCCGTCGAGCTCCTCCGCGTTGCCGCAAACCGTAGCCTGCCCCTCTTCTGGTTCTGCTACCTCGGTCTCTTCCTCGTCATAGCAGTCCTCCTCGCCCTGCAAAAGCGCTGGACAGATCGCGGATTCCTCACCACCCTCATCTTCTTTCTGCTGCTCGGCCTCCTCTTCGGCGCCCTCAACCCCATCGTTCGCTCCATCTGGGCCGTCCTTACGCAACTCATGCACCATGACTCCCTGTTCAACCTCCTCGACGCGGTCTTCCTCGGCGCCGTCGTCTGGGCAATCCCCGGCTTGCTCCTCGGCGGCCTCGTCCCCCTGCTCAAACGAGCCGGCCGCAACCCGCAAAGCTGGGCCTTCATCGGCTACGGAGCCGCAGCCCTCCTCATCCTCGCCTGCCTCCTCACCCAGCACGTCTGGCCCCTCATTCCCGCCGTCATCGCGCTCTTCTCCGGCCTGCTCTTCCACCGCGGCATGCCCGTGAAAGAGTTCTGGCCCTTCGCTGCCCTGTGCGTCGCGATCGGTATCTCCGGAGCCATGTCCGTCTCCCAGAAGTTGACCTTCAGCGGCGTCCTCCTCAACCTCCACCACATCGACGAGCTCCAGCTCCCGCTTCCTGGCGCCCAGCCCACGGTCCTTCCCCACGCCGCCCCTACCCTGCTCGATGACCCCGGAAGCATCGGCCTCACCGACGACCAGATTGGCCTGCTGCTGAAGCACGGCTTGGACGACCGCGAGAAGGCCGAGGAGGCGGAGAAAAACGCCAGGATTCTCGAAATCGCCATCGCCGGCTCCGTCGGCTTCTGGACCACCGTTGGCCTCCTCGCCTGCTGGTCCATGTACGAGCATGAGCACCCTTTCGCACCGAAGTAGCTCGAGAAGGAAGCCGATACCCCCCATATATCGGCGATCTGGAAGTTATCCGAGCCATGACTCAGTTGATGCGAAATCGCCGAGTCACTCATTGACAGCGGATCGGTACCCTGAAGGTCGGCTTCGCGAACGTTTTCCAAGTCCTCGGTGGAATTCCGGGTGGATCATCGGCTAGCCATTGTCATCTCCAAGGGATCATCAGGCTGCAATTGAGATAAATGATACGGCGCGAATGATACCTGAATCGTTCCCAGGGGTGCAGGTGCAATCAATTGCACGAGCTAGTCTCGAATGTCCCGGCCGCTACTGGAAGTACACGATCTACCACCAAGGATTTCAAACCGGAGAGCGCTTATAGGGGTTCTTTGCTAGATGAATTCTCTTCGGTTGCGCAATCTTTCATGTTTGCTGCCCCTCGACCAAACGCCGGTAGACTCGACATGTAGACCCTCGTCATGGTGCTTGATCCATCGCCTTAGGTCATTCAGTCACCCAGGAGGGGGACTGCCGAAGCATCTTGGCACAGAGGGGCTGTCCATGTAGGTCAGAGTGGCAGAATCAATTTCTGTCAGAGCCAATCATTAGAACTGTCCTCTCGACTGCACCCGCAGGATCACTGTATCTAAAAACGTAGCTGGTGTAGCAATACATCCGCGCGCCATACGCAGTTTGTTGTCGTCATACAGGTCCAAGCAGGCTTTCTCCAGATATTCCACCGGTCAAGAACGTTATGGACCTCTTCATCACAAAGCGCTTTAAGAGTTCGCCCCTAAGTAGAACTCCCTTTCGGTACAAGCACCCTTGTTACAACAGCCGCTTCACAATCACCAGTCGTTAGCGACAGGATTTTACTGTTTGAGTCTCGTTCCCACTGTGCCTAAAATTGTGCCCAGTCGTGGCTTGTATCCCCTTGTTCCTCTCACAATCTACTGCATTCAAACTCCAGTAAACACAGGGTTATCCAACTCCGTCCAAGGTGCGCTAAACTATTGATTCTACGTTCGCTGTGAACTTAGGATCTGGC
>PLWR01000665.1:0-260 GCA_003165615.1 Acidobacteriota bacterium
GAGTTCCTGGTTCGGGGCGCCACACGATACAACGAACCCGGCGTGTTCATGTCGTTCGAGGAATCGATCCCGGACCTGACCAAAAATGCCGCTTCGCTGGGTTTCGACCTCGCCCGGCTGGCGGCGGATAAGAAACTGTTTCTGGATCACGTGCTCATCACCCGGAGCGAGATTTCGGAAAGCGGTGAGTATGATCTCGATGGTCTCTTCATTCGAATTGCCGATGCTGTCCAGAGGGTCGGGGCGCGGCGAGTCGTCCT
>PLWR01000665.1:349-6149 GCA_003165615.1 Acidobacteriota bacterium
TGCGCATCGTCAAGTACCGGGGATCCACCCATGGCACGAACGAATATCCGTTCCTGATCGATGAACAAGGTATTTCCGTCCTGCCGATCTCCTCACTGGGTCTGGACCACCCTGCGCCCGCCGAACGAGTCTCCAGCGGCATTGCCCGGATGGATGGCATGCTGAGTGGCAAGGGTTTCTATCGGGGGAGCAGCATTTTGATATCCGGCACCTCGGGAACCGGTAAAACCAGCGTCGCGGCGCAATTCGTGGATGCGGCCTGCCGCCGCGGCGAGCGCTGCTTGTATTTCGCTTTCGAGGAATCGCCGCGGCAGATCGTCCGCAACATGCGTTCGATCGGCATCGACCTCCAGCCCTGGGTTCGCAAAGGGCTGCTGCTATTCCAAGCGGCGCGTCCCACTTACGGGGGGATCGAAGAGCACCTGTTGGTGACCCACAAACGCATCTCCAGCTTCCAGCCCAGCGTCGTCGTGGTGGACCCGGTTACCAATCTGATCATGGTCAGCACCCCGAACGAAGTGCGGTCCATGCTGACGCGGCTGGTCGATTTTCTGAAGACCCAGGGGATCACCTCGATTTTCACCAGTTTGACGGCGGGAGGAGCCCCCCTGGAAGCCAGCGAGGTGGACGTCTCCTCCCTCATGGACACCTGGCTGGTGCTGGTTAGCATCGAGGTCGGGGGGGAGCGGAACCGCGCGCTCTACGTGCTGAAATCGCGAGGCATGGAGCATTCCAACCAGATTCGCGAATTCCTGCTTACTGACAACGGCCTCCGATTGCTGGATGTTTACCTCGGTCCTGAGGGCGTGCTGACCGGTTCCGCCCGGTTGTCGCAGGAAGAGCGCGAAAAAGCAGCAGACATGTCCCGCCGGCAGGAACTGGAGAGCCACCGGCGCGAGATGGAGCGCGAGCACCGGACCTTTGAGGCCCGCATTGCAACCCTCCGGGCGGAGCATGAAGCGGAGGAGGAAAGAATTCAACAGACCATCTCCGAATCGGAATCGCTCGGCAAGGAAGTGTTGCAGGCCCGCGGGCAGATGGTATGGAGCCGGAAAGCAGACTCCTCAGCCTACAAGAAGGAAGGGGGCGCGAAAGCCACGCGTAAACACTAAATGTCGGCAACCAGGAAAAAAACTCGGGCGCTACCACGCCCACCAGCCCCCGGAAAACCAGAGGTTTGGAAGCTGCGGCTCTACGTGGCGGGCCAGACTCCCAAGTCGATTCGTGCCTTTTCCAACCTGAAGGTGCTGTGTGAAGAGCACTTGAAGGGCCGGTATCGGATCGAAGTGATCGACCTGATGGAGAATCCGCAACTGGCGCGGGGCGACCAGATCATAGCCGTTCCGACCCTGATAAGAAAACTTCCGCAGCCTGTCCGAAAGATCATTGGCGACCTTTCCGACAGCGTCCGGGTATTGGTGGGCCTGGACGTGCGAAAGGAAGACTGACCCGGATCAGATGTAGGGCCGAACGGCGTTCGGCCCCGGGCCGAGCGCCGCTCGGCCCTACACGAGGTGCAATAAGGCCCGCATGAAGAAGCCCCCCAAAAAGAGCCGCCCGGCTGGAAAGCGGAAACGCGGATGGGCAGGGAAAGTGGAGCAGGCCGACTCCCATTCCCGCCCGGCAAAGTACGTCTTGCGTTTGTACGTAAGCGGATCCACGTTGAAATCGTCACGGGCGGTAGAAAATATCAAGCGGGTTTGTGAGCAGCACTTGAAGAACCGCTATGACCTGGAAGTCATCGACATTTACCAGCAGGCGAAGCTGGCCAGAGACGAGCAGATTGTGGCGGTGCCTACGCTCATTAAGCGGCTCCCGCTGCCGCTGCGAAGGCTCATTGGGGATATGTCGAACCAGGAAAAAGTGCTCTTCGGACTGGATCTGAGGGTGCGGGAGTAATAGCCGGCGGAAGGAGGGAAGAGGTTGGCGAACCGAAAGAAAAGCCGCTCCCCACGAAAACTGCCGGGCCTGCCGCGCCGTGAATTGGTTGCACGCCTGAGCGAAGCCGAGGAAACCCTGCGTGCCATTCGTTCCGGCGAAGTGGATGCCATTGTGGTGAACGGCCCCGGCGGGGAGAAAGTGTTCACGCTACAAGGGGCCGATCATACCTACCGGGTTTTTGTGGAGAGGATGAACGAAGGCGCCGCGGTTCTCAGCGATGATCACACCGTGGTGCACTGCAACCGGCGTTTTGCCCGGTTTCTGGGAGCGGGGCTCCAGGGCGTCATCGGTTCTTCCATGCAGGACTTGGTTTGGCCTGACGACCATGCCACGCTGGATGCCTTACTCCAGTGCGCGGCCCGAAGGAGTTGCCGGGGGGAGATCCGCTTGCAATCGCGAAAAGGCCCCCCATTGCCCGTCCATCTCTCCTTGAACCCTCTCCGCCTGGAGGGCACGCGGGCGGTTTGCTTGATCGCTTCGGACCTGTCTGAGACGAAGCGCGCCGAGCAGAATCTGCGTGCTTCCAGCGAGCAGTTGCGAAGTCTTGCGGCGCACCTGCTGACCGTGCGGGAGGAGGAGCGGGCCAGGATCTCCCGTGAGGTCCACGATGAGCTGGGCCAGGCGCTGACCGCGGTGAAGATGGACCTCGCCTGGCTGGCGAGGCGCCTGCCCCCGAAAAGCGGCCCGATGCTCGAAAGGATCCGCTCCACGCGGCAGTTAGCCGAGAGCTTGATCCATGCGGTGCGCAGAATCTCGACCGAGCTGAGGCCGGGTATTTTGGATATGGGTTTGGCGGCCGCCGTGGAATGGCAGATCCAGGAATTTCAGGTCCGAACCGGCATCCCGTGCAGCCTCCGGCTGCTCACCCGGGAAGTGTTTGCGCCCGACGTCTCGACCGCGCTGTTTCGTATTCTGCAAGAGACTTTGACCAATGTCGCGCGCCATGCCAAGGCCACGCGGGCCGAGGTGGTGTTACGGAAGCAAGGAGACCGGCTGGTTCTATGGGTACGCGATAACGGCCGGGGTTTTGAGCAGGCGGACCCTTCCCTTTCCAAATCCCTGGGTCTGCTGGGTGTGCGGGAACGCGCTGCCATTCTGGGCGGCCAGGTGAATATTTCCAGTGCTCCAGGGAAAGGGACTACCGTCGCCGCCTGGATCCCCTTCCCATCGCCGGAGGTATCGGGGGCCAAAGGATGACACGAGTCCTCATCGTCGACGACCACGCGATTGTCCGGCGTGGTTTGCGGGCGCTCCTTTCCGACGAGCTCCCCGGGGCCGCATTTGGAGAGGCTTCCGATGCCCAGCAGGCGCTGGAAGAGCTGCGCAGAGAAAAGTGGGATGTCGCGCTGCTCGACATCACCCTGCCGGGAAAAAGCGGCTTGGATCTCCTCAAGGAATTAAAGGCCGCACGCCCCAGGCTTCCGGTCCTGGTCCTGAGTGCCCACCCGGAGGACCAATTTGCCCTTCGTGCCCTCAAGGCGGGCGCGGAAGGCTACCTGACGAAGGACAGCGCTCCCGAGGAATTGGTGAAAGCCATCCGCAAGGTCCTGTCCGGGGGGCGATATGTAAGTCCCACCCTGGCCGAAAAGCTGGCATCGAACGTACGAAAAGATTTCACGCGCCTGCCGCACGAGACGCTCTCCGACCGCGAGTATGAAGTCATGTGCCTGATCGCCTCGGGAAAGACCGTTACGGAGATCGCCGGAGAACTGTCGCTCAGCGCAAAAACGATCAGCACCTATCGTACCCGGGTCCTGGAAAAGCTCGGCGTTAAGAATAGTGCGGCAATCGTCCAGTACGCGATCCGAAACGGCCTGGTGATTTGAGAAAGCACCAAATGTAGGGCCGACCGTCCAACCGGCAACCTCTTTTCCCGTCTTCAGCCTTCCTGTAGGACAAACACCGTCCCCCCCTCCCCCCCAAAGTCCTACAGACGAATCAGCCTGGTGCTGATGGACGTTATCGGCGTCCGGATTTATTCTGAAACTCCCATGGTGAGAAGAACCATTTCACCGGCTTCAACAGGAGGTGATTATGGGAAACAATGTTGCTATGGCTCCCAGGGGGAGTCCGCCTGTCGATCCGCGGAAGATAGTTATCGTAGCGGACAAGAAACGCCCGTCTGCTGATTGGGAAGCCACCCTCACGGGAATCGCCGGCGGGAATACTGTTCCGGCATACGCCGCAAAACGCAATATCTTCACCAGACAGACGGAGGGTGTTATGACGAGCAAAGGAATTCCTATCAATGGCGCCGCCTTTAGCAAGAAGGGGGATGCTGTTATGGCGCGTAACAAAAGCCAGCCTGAGGTTATCACGGCAAATCAGAAGAGCCCGCCCATCGATTGGACAGCTTTCCTCGCCGGAATCTCGCGCGGGAAAACCGTTCTCGAATATGGCGCAGACCGCACGATCTTTGTGCAGGGGGACCCTGCGGATTCCGTGTGGTATCTCCAACATGGCAGGGTGAAGCTCGCGGTGACATCCCAACAAGGCAAGGAAGCGATCGTGAGCGTTCTGGGCGATAACGAGTTTTTCGGCGAGGGATGCCTGGCCGGCCAGCCGTTGCGCATCGCCACGGCAACCGCGGTGGGCGATTGCACTCTTTACCGGATCGAGAGAGCGCTGATGGTGCGTCTGCTCCACGAGCAGCACGGAATCTCGGAATTGTTCATGACGCACCTGCTTACCCGCAACACGCGATTTGAAGAGGATCTGGTAGACCAGCTTTTTAACTCCAGCGAGAAGCGCCTGGCCCGAATTCTCTTATTACTGGCGCATTTTGGCAAGGAAAGCAGGGCCGAAACTGTCCACCCCGGAATCAATCAGGAGCACCTGGCCCAAATGGTTGGCACCACGCGGTCGCGCGTCAGTCACTTCATGAACAAATTCCGGACGCTGGGCTTTATCGATTACGCAGGCACCGGCGCGTTGACGGTTAACAGTGGCCTCTTGAGCGTGGTCCTGAGCGACTAGCTCCCGACGGCGCGCGTTGGTCAATTCTCTCCAAAAAAATTACTGCGCCCAATCAATCCTGGTGTGCTGTTTTGAACAGTGTGATGAGTAATATTGAACAGACACAGCCTTTACCTTGCGATATACAGGCTACCTGTGGCGGAAATTCTTGGTGGGAGCGGCAGGGTGGGAAGCAGTAAATTCACAATACAGTCTGGCACATAACGTGCCTTAGAAGTATCCAACAGCAGGTGAGATCGATATGTCGTTTTGTACGAGTTGGAGAAGCCTGGGAGGAAATATGAGAAACCTCTCTATTTGCCTGGCGCTGATTGTATTGGGTGCGGGAAGCGTTAAGGCCGACGACACGCTCGGGACGGCGGACAGCTTTGCGGTCCTGGCGGGTTCGACGGTGACCAACTATGGTGCCGGAATTCTCGGTGCGACGGTCATCACCGGAAATCTGGGTGTCAGCCCAGGGCCCACGTGCATTGGCTTTGTAGGTTGCTCGACCACGGGTCCGGGCACGGTCTCAGGAACGATAGATTTAGCGAATGGGGCCGCGGGTTCTGCTATGGGGAATCTCAACACTGCTTACACTACTCTATTAGGCCTGAGCGTTGGCCCCCACGTCACCACAGTGCCCGGTGGTATCCTGACTGGGACCTACGCGCCGGGCGTCTATATTGTTTCCGCTCCGCCTTCTAATTTGACGGGAACAATCTATCTGAACGACGGGGACGTCGCCGGTTCGCAATTCGTTTTCGTTATGACGAGCACGCTGACAACCTCATCCAACTCGGTAGTTGATGTGACCGGTCTCTCTCCAGGTGACAGCGTGTTTTGGGTGGTCGAGAGCTCCGCGACTCTCGGTAACAACACTGCGTTCGAAGGGAATATTCTC
>PLWR01000571.1 GCA_003165615.1 Acidobacteriota bacterium
AATTACTTATGACGCTGCGTTTAGCGGCGCAATTGCCATCTTGAGATCTTTGCCGATGGGATAATCCATTACCGGCACGCCTGAAACATCAAAACTGATCTCAGTCGCGATCGGCTCTGTCTTGTCGATTGGAACAAACGATTTCTTAAGTTCGGTTTGGTCATATAGGATGATGTCAGGGTTCGTCGCGAGAAAATCAATCGCGTTCTTGTCTCGCGGTGCATTCGTGATAAACACGCCGCGCACTGCATAGCCTTCATCCACTTTCTTGGCGATCTCTTGCTCTTGTAGCAGCCCAGCCAATTCTTTGTTCTTGGTCGTGGCTGCCATGTTCTTTACCGACTTGGCGTTCTTAAACTGAGCAAGTGCGCCTTGGAATTCATGCAGCGCGGCGTCGCCCAAGGTTTTCTTGCCCTTCACGATCCTCGACTGAAAGACATCAATCTGCGAAAGCTGCTCATTAGCATAGATACCGTCGAGGCCCTTGTCATAGCTACCATCGCAGATGCAGTCTTCGACCTCAGTTTCTTCGAGGCGGTAGTAATTCTCAAGAAACCATGCAAGGAACTGGCGCGACTCTGTGCGCTGTTGGACGGCATGCGAACCGAACATCTTGAGGGTATCCGGATAGTCGAGTTGGAGTTTTGGTGCTGCCATGCTTCCCTCCGTGGGGAATCATAATCCCTCTTACCATCGCGCCCATGATCCTCTTTTTTGGTGATTCAGGCAAGCGGGTAGCGCAGAGTTGGGCATAGTTCACCCTACTCTGCGGTTCGTAAATTGGTAATATCATTGTGAGGATGTTGTGAAAAGACGAAAGCCGCAGAGTAGTTCCAAACAGCGGAACAACTCTGATGCGCTACTCGCTCCCGGTCGCGATCAATGACCGCCGGTAGGATTGTCGGGGTCGATGACCGCCCGATTCGTGGGGCACGCCATGGCGTGCCCCTACGACGGCGCCACCTGATTTCACATCCCCGGAGCAATGCAGAAGATCACCTTGTTGCGATGGTCCGTATAGTTGATCATCTGATAGCTCACACCCTCGGGGATGAACATCGCCTCTTCCTTCTGGACGTCGAAAGCCTCCAGCGTTGCCGTCTGGAAAAACGTCACCGGGCCTTCCTCCACAAACAGCAGCGCGTCACCCTGGTGGCTGTCGGGGTCGGAAGCGCGCGAGCCGATTCCGCCCGCGGGCAGAATGAATTCGCCCATGTGCAGAAGGTCGTTGCTCACGAAAAACTTGATGAGCATGGGGTGCTCGGTGCCGTGCACGTTGATGAGCTTCTTCTCCTCCGTGATGTGGTAGAAGAAGATCGGCGACTTGCGGCATTCCGGACCGGGCACCGGCCAGCGCCCAATGTCATCCGTGGTCCCGTGCAGGTTCCACTGCGGATATTGCGGATGGACGGGCAGGGCGGCGTTGTGCTTGCCCTTGTACTGCTTCATCTTGCCGGCGCTGAAGTCCATGGGCGGATACTGGCTTTCCCAGATCTTCGGGGCGATGACGTAGAGGATTCGCATAATACCTTGTTCGACATTATGCCCTTTGTGATACCCGTGCATGGGCAGCAACAGCGCTTCGCCCTTGCGTACCTGCATGAATTCGCCCAGCACCGGATTGTGCTCCGTCAACATGCCGTCGAGGACATAGTAGACCTCGTCGCCGGCGTGCAAATCGGGGGGATCGTACGTTCCGCCCGGCCCCAACTGCCACGTGCCGACGGTGAGCTTGTCGGTGCTCAGGTAGAGAAAATTCAAATCACTGAAATGGGGGCGCTCCGCGGGATAGATGAAGTGACGGATCAGCTCCCCCTTGATGTGCGTGGGGCGTTTTTTATCCGGGAGAAAAGGGTGGTTCCCAAAAATGTCGTCTGCCATGGCATCATCCTTTCTGAGAAGTTTTGATTGCAGCGTTAACGTCGGGGAGGATGGCCACCGCCCGAATCGGGCTGGCTTCGCCTCCCTGCAATTTCAGGGGAAGTCCGAGGAAATAGAAGCGCTGCCCCGCCACCTGATCGAGGTTGACAAGAGCTTCGAAAATCGGCAGCCCGGCGCGCCCGGCTAGTTTGTGGGCAGGCGCTCCGGCGGCAATGGCGGCAGGACTGTCGGCGGAGGCGATGTCGCCGCCAATGGCTTTCACCCCGCGACGGATCAATTCCTCCACCAGCGCCGGTTCGAGGCCCGGCCATTCACCCTCGAAAAACGCTGGAGATGCCGTGCGCTGGTCCCATCCGGTTCGAAACAAGATAATGTCACCGGGGAAAATATCCGCTCCCTCCAGATCCGCAACGGTTAAGTCTTCACCAGGTTTTTTCAGCCTCTCTAAAGCGATGGCATCCCCTAGGAAGTTTTGTAAATCCATTTTCGCCACGTCTGGAAATGCATCGCCGAGAAAATGGAGCGGAGCGTCAACATGCGTGCCGGAGTGCGCGCCCATCTGCAATTGCGAAACGTAAACACCGTGCTCGGCGAAATCAACATGCCAGGACTTGGCGAAATGAGGATCAGTGGGGTAGCACTGAATTCCATCGTTCAGCACAGCCGTGAGATCCACCACTCGGAACGCACTGGCCAAAGTGTGCCGAGGCGCGGCGCTGATTTCTGCAAGGTAGGCGATCTTCGCGGTGTCCTCAGCCAACTCGCCGAAATCAAACGCGTCGGCGAAAGTCCGGCTGATGGCCAGCATGCCGTGCGAAGCCAAAAGGAAAATGCTCGTATCCGCTGGAGACGCCTTGACGCTTTGCGCAACCAAATCCCGCAGCTCCTTGGATCCGGGCGCGGCGACGGCGATCACCTTTCCCTGTTTGAGCTTGAGCTGCGCGGAAATAGTTATGGTAGGGATGAGCCGGCTATTGAGAGCAAAAACCGTCGCGTAGGTGGGGTGGACATGGATGATGACGCCGACATCGGGCCGCACTTCGTAAACGGCAAGGTGGAATCCCGTTTCCTTGGAAGGCTTCGCTCCCGCCGGTCCCTCCAACACCATGCCTTGGGAATCGATCGCCAGCAGGTTTTCGCGCGTCACATCGCGCAGGGAGACGCCCGTCGCCGTAACCATAAAAGCATCCTTGCCGGGAACCCGCGCGCTGAGGTTGCCTCCCGCCGCGCCCACCAGGTGACGGTCATAGCAGAGCCGCGAATAGCGCACCAATTCGTCGGCAAGCGCTCCGCATTCACTCAGAATGCTCATGGTTTTCCTTCCTTCTTCAGCACGGCAAATTCCGCAGCCGACTTGATTGCGCACGCCAGGTTTAATTCATTGGCAATACCTTTGCCGGCAATATCGAAGGCCGTGCCATGGCCCACTGAAGTCCGGATGATCGGCAATCCGGCCAAGAGCGTGACGACTTCTCCGAAGCCAAGAAGCTTGGAGGCCATATTTGCCTGGTCATGATACATGGCGAGAACCAGATCATACTGACCGTCGCGAGCCTTGAGGAAGACCACGTCCGCCGGCACGGGGCCAGCGGCGTCGATTCCTTTGGCCCTCGCATCGTTGATTGCCGGGATGGACCCATGCAATTCTTCCGTTCCGAACAATCCCCCCTCGCCGCTGTGAGGATTGAGGCCCGCAACCGCGATGCGCGGCTTGGGAATGCCAAAGGTCTTGAGCGACTCATCGGCAAGCTCAATCATGGCGAGCACCTTTTCGCGGGTGACTGCGTCGCAAGCCTTGCGCAACGCGATATGCGTGGTCAGCATCATGACGCGCAATTCGCCGAAGATCAGAATCATGCCGTAGCGTTTGGATTCCGTCAGCTCGCCCAGAATCTGGGTTGCTCCTTCAAAGGGATAGCCCGCGGCACGCATCGCTTCTTTGTTCAAAGGAGCGGAGACGATGGCGTCAATCGCGCCGTTCATGGCCATCCGTCCAGCTTCCTGAGTGTAGATGACGGCGGCGCGCCCAACTTCAGCCTCGACAACGGAAATTTTCAATTTTGAAACGTCAACCATCCCCAGATCGAGCACCTCGAGCGAATCGGGGTTAAAAACCGCCTGTTGGGGCTCATGGACGACATGCATCGGCGTTTTTGTGCCGAGTCGCCGGTCATAGAACTGCATCACTTCGGCACTTCCCAGCACTAGGGGTCTGCAGAAGTTGAACAGCTCCGGGTGGTAGCGAAAGCTCTTGAGAATAATCTCGGGCCCAATCCCCGCCGCGTCGCCCATCGTGATGCCCAGTATCGGTTTCATGATCGTGCTTCCTCAGGCTGTGAGCAGGGAGAGCATTTGGCAGGCGGCGTCATCTGGTCCCACCGAGCCCCCCTTGGACACGAAGCGGCAGCCATCCATCACGCCGCCGGCAATTCGCGAGCAGGCGATTACCTCCGCTTTTTGCTGGAACACTTCCAGGCGTCGCGCGCCCAAGCGGCGCAGCAATTGGTAAGCTGTTTCCCCGCCAATGACTGCCAAACCATCAGTATGAAGTCTTTCTTGGAGCGATCCAAGCGCATCGACGAACGATTCCCGGAGTGCTCCGGAAAGTTGCGCGGATTCAGGCGCCATACCTGGCACGATATACACTAGTACATCGTTCGTAAAATTCT
>PLWR01000498.1 GCA_003165615.1 Acidobacteriota bacterium
CCCCCAAGGGGGCGAGGGTGGGGACTTCACCCTCGATCGTCCCTCCAGATGCACCGTTTGCGTCGTCTCAAATATAGAAACTCCAGGGGCCGACCGTTAGGTCGGCCTGTGAGTGCTGACCTCAAGGTCAGCGCTACCACGGTTGGCCCCTGCGGGGCCGCCAAGCTGCGTCGACTTTGACGGAGCCCTGGAAGCGCGGGTGCTGGTGTCATTGGGAATGGAAACTCTTTCGAAGTACTCGTCATTCCCGCCTGCGCGGGAATGACGGGTACTTGGGAAGGGCCGCGCAGCGCAAATGACGCCGGTATATTTCCCTACAAAGCTCTGAATGGTGAGGTAGAATCAACAACACCAGTAGTAAGAGCCATGGAGCCAGGATTGATGTTGTCCTCGCTTACCCGCGTGCACCGGCCGGAACCCCGATGGCCATCGTGGCTGTTGGCGGTCATCCTGAGCTTGACCCCGGCCCTTGCAACCTCGCCACTCCATGGGCAAACGACGAACTCGCAGGAGATTTCCTCGCGCGACGTTGAGCCCACTTTCAAGCTGCAAACGGAACGCAACCTGGTGATGGTCCGCGTGGTGGTGCGCAACTCGAAGGGGGCGGTGGTTGACAACCTTCGCAAAGAGGATTTTCAACTTTTCGATAAAGGCAAGCCGCAGACTATTGTGAGTTTCTCGCTGGAAAAACCGGCCCTGAAAGCCGCGGAGGCCCCCCCGCCAAAACCGGCCGAAAAGGCCGACGCCGAGACCGAGGAGTCAGAGGAAACTACCGCGCCGGCTTCCTCCGCCCGCCGTTTCGTGGCGATATACTTCGACGACGTGAACACCTCTTTTGAGAATCTGGCGCCCGCTCGCAACGCCGCCGATCACTTTCTAACCACCTCCGTGCAACCCGGCGATCGCGTGGCGCTGTACACCTCTTCCGGGCAGAAGCAACTCGACTTCACCAGTAATGTGGCGGAAATACATCAAGCGCTCATAGAGCTTCGACCGCGCCCCGTCGCCCCCGTGGATTCCACTTGCGGGGCAATCCCGTCTTACGAGGCGTATCTGATTGCCGATCAGAACGACACCATAGCCACTCAGGTGGCCACGGAGGAAGCCCTGGCTTGTTGCACGCCCGGGGATAAGACTTGCGCCAACCAAGCCTCAGGCATGGTACAAAATAACGCCCAGCGTTCGCTCTCGTTTTCTGAGACGCAATCGCTTGCCGCCTTGCGGGGGATTGAATCCGTCGCCCGCCGCATGACCTCTCTCCCCGGTCAACGCATCATGGTTATCGTCTCCCAAGGCTTTCTGACGGAAACGCTCCGATTTCAACTGAGTCAAATTGCTGACCGGGCCTTGCGTGGGGGCGTTGTTCTGAACGCCATCGATGCCCGGGGTCTTTACACCGACCCGGTAACCAGTGATATCACCAAGGGGCTGAGCAATGCCGGCGTCTATGATCCCTCGGCTTTTGCCCAGGAGTCTCAGATGCTCCGGGAGAGCGCCAAGATGGAAGCGAATGGCATGCGGGACCTCGCCCAGGATACCGGCGGCATCTTCTTCGAAAACAGCAATGACCTGGAAGCCGGCTTTCGCAAGGCCGCAGCCCTACCCGAAGCTTTCTATCTTTTGGCCTTCTCCCCGCAGAACCTGAAGCTCAACGGGGATTTCCATCCGATTCAGGTCAAGATTGTGGCGCTGAAGGGCCTCTCGATTCAGGCGCGCCGCGGCTACTTCGCCCCCAAAAAGCCCACCGACTCGACCCAGCAGGAGAAGGAAGAAATCCGAGAAGCCCTCTTCTCCCAGGACGAAACGCATGAGCTTCCCATCGACGTTCACACTCAGTTTTTCATGAAGAGCGAGTCCCAGGCGCGCATTACCGTCCTGACCAGCATTGATCTGCGCCCCTTGCAATTCCGCAAGGAAGCGGACCGCAACGTTGACAAGCTGACTTTTGTGACCGCGGTGTTTGACCAGGATGGCCACGAGGTCTCCGCCCAGGAGAAGGCGGTGGATTTCCGTATGCATGACAGCACCCTGGAAAGATACCGGCAAACGGGCATTACCATGAAGACCAACTTTGACGTCAGCCCCGGAACCTATCAGGTGCGTTCGGTCGTCCGCGATTCTGACAGCGGTCAAATTGCCGGTCTGAATCGCACCGTGGAGATTCCTTATTAGGAGATCGAGCCATGTCCCGAAATAAATTACTTCTTACCCTGGGCCTCTTGGTTACTCTGGGAGGGCTGGGCCTCGAATCGGCCATCGCCCCCGCCGCCCCCGCCGGCGTCCAGACTCTTGCCCCGTCAGCGGTTGCCACCTCGCCCACCGTCATCAAGGCGGAAAGCAACCTGGTCCTGGTTGACGTGATCGCCACCGACAAAAAGGGGAATTATGTCACTGACCTGGAAAAGAAGGACTTCCATGTCTTTGAGGACGATGTGGAGCAAAACATCTCCGCCTTCTCTCGCGAGTCTGAGATCCAGCCGGGCGCCCCTGAACATCAGCGTTATATGGTGCTCTTCTTTGACGATTCCACAATGGACCCGAGCCTGCAAGTCCAGGCACGCCAGGCAGCCGGGAAGTTTGTGGAAAGCACCGCTTCCCCCAATCGTCTGATGGCGGNNAAGCGCGCCGTCAGCGCCGTCAAGTATTCGGCGGTCAATCCCAACGCCGGAGCAGGAAATGTGCAACTTGCCGCCATGGGGGCGCCGTCCCTGGGTGGAGCACAATCGGATTTCGCCGCGCGCAGCGTGCTGCTCTCCATT
>PLWR01000034.1 GCA_003165615.1 Acidobacteriota bacterium
CATCCACCGTTTGATCGGGTGGGACTCCGCACCCCCTGTACCAGTGAGAATGAGTTTAGCATTCGCATCAGACCAGCGTATGACCCTTCTCCATCGTGACGAGCAGGGAACAAGATCGCCTAATCGATTACAGCAAAAGAGATTGCACGGGGAGAAACAAACCACCCCGGCGGGTATTGCTCGAAAACCCGCTGTTGTGCAGACTCGGTTCCACATCGCGCTCGGATGAGATGCGAAAAGGAGCTCACTATGGATCGAATCGTTAGGAACTCAGTATTCTCAGTCACCGCGGACGGCGAGTTGCGGGCGCGGCTTTACCGCGGTGGACTGGCTCTGCTGACCGCCCTCTGCTTTTTAATTGTCCCCACCGGTGCCAACGCGGCGTGCGGAAGCTTCGGCGTACCCGGAATAAAAGCCTCGATCAAACTGCCACCGGTTGCGCACGCCGACATCGACTTCCCCTCGCCATTTGACAATCCAACCATCGTTGGCCTGTGGCACGTGACTTACACCAACGGCGCCGATCAGTCGACCTTCAACGACACCTTCGACACGTGGCATAGCGACGGTACGGAGTTTGAAAGCGCTTTCCTGGCTCCGGCGGGTGGCGACGTTTGCGTGGGAGTGTGGAGGCAAACGGGCTTAAGGAGCGTCAAGCTCCATCACGTGGGATGGCTCTTCAATCCCAACACTCCGACGGCCACGGCAACCAACACCTTTACCCTGGATGAGGAGGTCACGGTAGCCTCGGACGGTAAATCCTACAGCGGCAAATTCACATTCAAAATATGGAACCTTGACGGAACCCCCACACCAGTTGAAGTGACGGGCACAATGGCCGCAATACGAATCACACCGAATTAGCGAGCGGACTTCCCCCGCGATGCGGTTACTGGCGGCGGCAAGGCTGCACGCCTGCCGGTACCCGCGTGGGCGAGCGGCTTGTGCGCGGCGTTATCGACCGCCAGCCGTAGGACTCACGGCAGTATCGTTTTCCAATGATCTGCAACCCAGGATCATACACATGTAGATCGGCGAACACTTGCCGACATTCCGGGGCTGATCCTTGCAACGAGCCCACAACCTATTGTTATTAATATAGTTGCCACGGTTTTCTATGAGATTACAGCTGTCACTTTTGCGCTTACTCAGTGAGATGGCTGTGAATTCCAGGCCTGGCGCGATGGTTCCGGAACCGTCTTCGTCATTGCAGGTCCTTACCAGGAGCCCAAGCAAACACGAATGACGGAGCGCACGACAAAGCATGGAAGTCAGTTTCCAACGGCCTTGGCTCGTCGCAGACATGCTGCACGGATCGCGTGCGGTCCTGGAAGGTCGCTTGCATTGAACGAGCGGCAGCGGTGTTCTAATCATTCAATGGCGAGCCTTGAGAACTTCCGAGTCGTGGTCTTCCGGGCAGTGGCGGAACAGCTCAGTTTCCGCAAGGCAGCGGAAGAGCTGTACCTGACGCAACCTGCAGTAAGTCTCCAGATCAAGGCGCTTGAAGAAGACCTCGGTGTGCAACTATTCGATCGTGGCGGAGCGCACATCACACTGACCGATGCTGGCCGAGTGCTGCTCGATTACGCAAGACAGGTCAATTCGCTTCTGCTTGAGGCCGAACACGGGATCGCAGCCTTGAGCGGTGAACACGCCGACCAATTGGCACTCGGTGCATCCACAACGATTGCTCAGTATGTATTGCCCCGTCTTCTCGGCGAGTTCTGCAAAGAGCATCCCCGTGTTCACCCCACTCTGATCAGCGGCGCAAACGCCAACAACTCGCCAGCGACCTCGCATCGCCACGGCTTAACACTCTTTTCGGCGCCATCTCCACACGGCACCTGGGTACACGCCAACCGACCCCGTTTCCAAAGTCCGTTCAAATCCCATAGATCCCAGGGAGATCACCGCATCCGCCGCGCCAGCGGCTTCCTTCTCGTCTCCTTATCGACAACGCCTCGCATCCGCGCTCGACTCAACCCGAAACTTTGTGGCCGAGGCGTTTCCGATCAAGGCTAGCGACCATAAGCCCAGAACTCGAAAAACAGGCGGCTGATTGGCTAAATGAGTAGATCGGGCCGGTTACACCAAATCAAGCTTGACGTCCGAAAGAGTCCTGCCGCGACTCCTCAGCAGGGGCGTTTCACAATTAGAATCCCAAAACAGCCGCCTACAATGCTTCGGTCTGAAGACTGTGTGGCCGCAGTTCCAGGTCCAGGGCCTTACCAATCCGGACAACGATGGGCAGCAACGCTTCAATATCTGCCAGCGATGTGCGGAAGTTCACGATGCAGGCGCGCATCGCGAATTTTCCATGGACCACCGCGTTGGAAAGATAGGCCTCGCCGCTCGCCTGCAGGCGAGTCATAAGTTCAAGATTCAGTTCGTCCAGATAGCTCGCCGCCTTCATGTCACCCGGATCGAGATCCGTGGGCACAAAGCGAAAGGTCGTAATACTCAGAGACTGGGTCAGCGCTTCAAGCTCGGCGTATCTCGGAATTCGTTCGAACAGGGCCCGCGCCAAGCGGATATCGTCGGAGATCATTTGTTCATAGCCCTCGCGTCCCACCTCTTGCAGCGCGAGCCACACTTTGA
>PLWR01000378.1 GCA_003165615.1 Acidobacteriota bacterium
TCTATCAGCAAGGAAATCAGGACGCTCCCCGCCGTTTTCTCGTGGCCGAGGACGCCGCCTGCTTGGCACCAGTCGGTTTGAGCCTCTGGGGTGAAACGCACTCGGCGCGTTCCATGACAAACTCCATTTGCGGAGCCTCCACCTGCCTCGAATATTCGGTCCGTTGAATGGCGCGCCAGCGAGCGGACATTCCCGCCTCGCCGGCTATGGCGCTCAGATTCAGTCTTTGCAGTAGCTCCACCGTGACCGGCCGCTTGGCGTCCTCGAACATCAAGGCCTCCAGCAGTGCGCGGCAAATCTCTGAGTTCAGAACGTCGGCAACAACTCGCGCCTCTGCCTGGTCAGCAAACGGCAGGAAGTAGCAAGTGTCATCAAAGAGGACCGGCTTGTGCTTGCAAGGGCCAACCAAAGCGAAACGGGGATGGTGATGCAGCCCGGACACCGCCACCTTCCATGGGGCGAAACTATAATCCCCGATGCCAAACAAAGCGAACCGCGTCCGCTCCCTATAAATGGAACTCTTTCGCGCACTGAACCGCGCGCTGTGCGAAGTCAAGTAATCCCACGTACGGGGGGCTAGCGCGGCGATCGTACTGGTATCATCGCCCACCCGCTTCTGGGGAATTACCACCATTCTTCCTGGCACACTGCGGCCGTTGGCAAGGTCGGAGCACTTAAGAAGCGGGTAGAGATAGTCAGGCTCGATCAACACCGGGTCCCCAAGCTTGTTGCGGAGTATCCCCCGTTCATCCGGCTGTAATTCCATCACCGAAACGCAATCGTGCTTCACACCCGATCGCCACTGATACGGGCACAGGCCCTCCAAATGATGGAGCCGGCAGTAGGTCTCAACGTCGGCCACGAAGTCTTGTCCGGCGAGCCCCATTCGGCGAGTCGGCGTGGGGGCCTGAAGACTGCCGAAGACCGCCGCCTCGGCGGGACCTGGCGAGCCGAGCCGAGCCACGAGCAAGCACGCATCCACTGAGGCGCCGAAGTGGGCCTTGGCGTCGATCCGGTACAGGGCGGCTGATGCGATTCTGCCATCATTCTGCCAGCCATAGCGCAGCAGTTTGCGCGCGGTGGCCGTCTTGCAGAGCATCGCGATCGTTGCCTGCCTGCCCCGCAAGGCATTTACCAGCCGGATCAGCATCCATTCCGAGATGTCGAAGTTTGATTTGCCCGTCCGTGCCGCGATGCCGCGAAAGCCCTGGAAGTTTTCTTTGGCCGGGACATTGCTGCCATTAAGGCTGCCCACCGTCTGGTTCGTCACCCAGGGAAGGTTGCCCAGGATCAGGATGGCACCCCGAGCGCGCCGCAGTTCGACGTCCCAGTCGTGCTTGAAAAAGTCCTGTTGTCCAACTGTCGCTCGATGGCCCGCTCCAAGGTCGTTCAGTCTTCTTGCCGTGACTTCCACGTAGTCGCTGTTAATGTCGAAACCTCGCAAACTAGCGAGCGGATAACACTCCGCCGCCGCTTGCAAGAAAACGCCAAAACCGCAGGTCGGCTCAACGATAGTATCTGCTCGCACCCCTTGGGCCTTTAGCAAAGCGCCGATCTCCCGCGCGAGCGGCAGAGGCGTCTGGAAGTCGCCAAACTCGACTCGTGCGGCGGTCTTCACACCAGACGTAAAATACCGCCGATCCTGCCAGCCTGCTCGATTACGCGGCTATACTGGAGCCGCCACTGAAGCGCGTTTGAAACCGTCAGATAACCAATTTCAGGTGAGCTTCGCAGGACCTCACCGGCGAGCGCCTCTACGCCCACCTCATCCGCCGGAAGCATTCTCTCCTGGAAGAAAGCAACGATGTCATCCCGATTAGGGTTGTTTTCCAGGAGCCGCCGCAACCCCGAGGTCGTTTGGTAGTCGGCAGTCCTCTCCTTTTCCACGAAGATGGTATGTTGCACATCCAGGCGGGCGGTGCGGGCGGTCGGGTCGTCGTGTTTGTCGTAAACGAAGACGAGTAGCGAATAACCGAGGCCATAAATCTTCTGCCGGGCGCTTTTGAACGGGCAGGAAGATTGCGGCTGACGCACACTCGTCACTTTGATGTCCACACCCAGCTTCGGAAAATCGATGCCTTTCGCCGAGGATCCACGCACATACTCATAGCGGCTTTGAAGGTGCCTCTGAAACTTGTGCTCCAAGTAGGTGCCCACGGCTTTCCCGTCTGTCACCCCGAACAGGCTGGGCTCGCCGTGTGTAGATTCCTCCTTCGCAAAAGCCGTGGCCTGCTTCTGGAGTAGCGGGATTGTCAAGGGTTTGGCCATAAGTCGATTCGGGCGTCCATTGATACACATTCTGCTTGTTTAGAGCATGTCCATGCAATGGGTTTGCCACTTTTTCGACGGTTTGGCAATACCGGGCTGGAGGGGTTGGCCGGCAGGGGCGGGGCCAAAAGCGCGAAGATGAAGCGGTTGCCGGGGCGGGAAGTTACGGTCGGATTTGCGGGGGTTGAGGGAGCAGGTGCAACCGCTTTCAGGGTTGGGGGCTTGATCCGATGTTTCCCCAGCGTAGGCCCGCCGCCCCTTTTTTCCTGGCGGGCCAACGCTGGGCTGAGTGACACAGTCCTTTCAGGATTGCATTGGCGGGGAG
>PLWR01000219.1 GCA_003165615.1 Acidobacteriota bacterium
GGCTCACCGTGCACCATAAAGGTCCGGCCCGGCGCCTTGCTGAATCGCTTGAGCCAGGCGAGGATTTCACCATAGTCCGCATGTGCGCTCAGATTCTCGATGGTCTCGATGCACGCGCGCACATTTACATCGTGCCCGTACATCTTTATAGCTTTGGCGCCCGATTGGATCGCATGCCCACGCGTTCCTGCCGCCTGGAATCCCACAAAAAGTATTGTATTACGATGGTCCGGCAGGCAGCGTTCCAGGTGATGGAGAACGCGGCCGCCCGTCGCCATGCCGCTTGCCGAGATGATAATCATGGGATAGTGCGCATCATTGAGCTGCTTCGACTGGTCCACGGTTTTATCAAAGTGTAAGTTGGGCGGGGAGAACGGCTTGATTCCCTGCTCCTCCAGTGCATCCAATTCAAGGCTGTGGTCCTCCCGGTGCTTGTCGTAAAGACTCGTAACGTCGATCGCCATGGGGCTGTCCACGTGGATCGGCAGCGCGTGCATCTTCTCTTCTTCAATCAATTCGCGGAACAGGTAGAGAAGTTCCTGTGTGCGTCCCACGGCGAAGGAGGGAATCACCACCGTTCCGCCATGGCTGGCGGTGCTCTCAACAATCGAGGCCAGGCGCGCGCCAATGTCTTCCCGCGGGTGCAACCGGTCGCCGTAGGTGGATTCCAGCAACATGTAATCGAACCCGTCTTCAGGCACCGCCGGTTCGGGGATGATCAACTGCGGAAAGCGGCCCAGATCTCCGGAGAAGAGGATTTTTTTCGTGGTTCCGTTTTCCCGGACCGTCACTTCGATCATGCGCGCGCCAAGGATGTGACCCGCGAAAAAGCCGCGCGCTGTGAAGTGCGGCGAAATCTCCACCGGCTCCCAAGAGTTCACTGCGCGAAAGTATTCGAGCGATTTGATGGCTTCCTCATAGGTGTAAAGGGGCAGGGCCGGGGCGTGTTTGCTGAAGCCCTTCTTGTTGGCGAAGGCCGCATCTTCTTCTTGGAGATGTCCGGAATCCGGCAACACTATTTTGGCAAGATCCACGGTGGCCGGTGACGTCAGGATCTGCCCGCGAAAACCGTCTTTCACCAGGCGTGGGATGTAACCAATGTGGTCCAGATGCGCATGAGTTAATAGGAGCCATTGAATGCTTGCCGGCGGCACGGGTAGCGGACTCCAGTTGCGCAGCCGCAGCTCCTTAGCGCCCTGAAAGAGTCCGCAATCGACCATCAGGCGCTCGCCACCCGCTTCCAGAAGATACTTTGAACCTGTAACCGTGCCCGTCGCGCCGAGAAAAGTTAGAGTTGACATGAGGTGTTATTCCTTGGGAAGTGATAGGAATTTCAGTTCAGGCATGGGAAAGTCCTTCACGTTGTCTGTGGCTAAGGTAAGCTCTTGGGCCAGAACCACAGCAGCGATCATCGCGTCAGGCAAGCTCAGAGTCTTACCTCTTTGGCGCCACTTGACCCTCAGCTCGCCGGCATTGCTGGCGGCTTCGCGGCTAGTCTCGACATACTGCAGACCGTTGAAAAGTTCATTGGTCGCGCGGGCCTCCTCGGGTCGCATACCCGAGTACACTTCGGCGACGGTGATGGCGCAACAGGCAAGAAGATGGCCCTCACCCTTCAAAGTTCTCAGCAACTCCCAGCGCCCACGTCGGCGAAGCAAGGCATCAATGATCACGCAAGTATCAAGGAGGATGGTCATGACCGAGCCCGGCGGCTGCGTCGCATGGATGCGCGGTCAGATTCGCGCCGCATTTTCTTAACCCAGGCTGCGGCCCCACCTGCCACGTCGATTTCTGGGTGGTCGTCGGGATTCCAAGCGGGAGTGTCCCTTTCGAAAAAGGCCGAAAGGCTGCGGCGCTTCTCTTCTTGTCTGGCTACGTCGGCGAGCCGAGCGCGAATGGCATCCTCCGCAGTTGGAGCGGGGACGAGTCTCGTTGGCTCGACTGGTTCCGCTCCCTGGAAACTTCCGAAGCGGGCACTATCGAGTGTGATGGGTTGTGTACTCATTGGCGTCTATTCCTCGCGCTCTTCTACGGTTAAGCTCATCTGTGCCAACGAGAGCGGCCCCGAACCGTCATTCTCTTGTGTCAACTCGAGTGTGTAGAGTCCCGGTTGCTTGAAGAGAGTGCTCGTGAGCGCCCAGACTGTCTGCATAGGACCAAGCCCCGTCAGGGAATCGCGCCAATTCCCAGGCACTTCGTGACCTTCTGGATTGATCACTCTCAGCCCAACAGCGCAGGGTTCTTCCACAACAACACGATAGTAAACGAAGAAGAGTTTAGTCTCCCTGGGGTTCCGCGGCGCGATGATCCTGTCGAACAGGCCATGCAGAGTTATCTTGCCATCGCGGTCTCTGGTGGCGTTATCACACAGCAGAAACGCCAGTAGCTTCGCCTTCGCCATAAAGGAACCATACCAGATGCTGTGCTGCGTATCAAATCACCACGGACTCCTGATACTCGCCAAACACTCGGCGCAGGGCGTCGGAGATTTCCCCCACGGTGGCGTAGGCCTTGACGGCATCGAGGATGGCCGGCAGCAGGTTGCGGTCGGTGCGCGCGGTCTCCTCCACGGTTTGGAGCGTTGATTTCACGCGCGCGTCGTCGCGGCGGGCGCGCAGGCTGGTCAGTCGCTCTACCTGCGTGCGCTCGATTTCGGGATCAATCCGGAAAGGAAGTGGCGCAGGGCCCGCTGTCCGGCCCTGCGGCTTTTCCCTGCCGGAAGGGTTAGTCTCCTCCACGTACTGGTTTACACCCACCACGACGCGGTCGCCCCTCTCGATGGCTTGCTGATATTCGTAGGCCGCCTGTTGAATCTCGCGCTGCACGAAGCCCGATTCGATGGCGCGCACCATGCCTCCCATCGAATCGATCTGGCGCAAGTATTCCCGGGCCTGGGCCTCGATCTCATCGGTGAGTTTTTCGATGACGTAGGAGCCCGCCAAGGGATCGACGGTATTGGCCACGCCGCTTTCCGCAGCCAGAATCTGCTGGGTGCGCAGGGCCAGCAGCGCGGAAGCCTCGGTGGGCAGGGCCAGCGCTTCGTCGCGAGCGTTGGTGTGCAGCGATTGCGTTCCGCCCAGCACCGCCGCAAGCGCCTGGAGCGTGACGCGCACGATGTTCACGTCGGGCTGCTGGGCAGTGAGCGTGGAGCCGGCGGTTTGCGTGTGGAAGCGGAACATCCACGAGCGCGGGTCTTGGGCATGGAAACGCTCCCGCATGATGCGCGCCCACAACCGCCGCGCGGCGCGGAATTTGCCGATTTCTTCCAGCAGATCGTTGTGCGCATTCAGGAAGAAGGAGAGACGAGGCGCAAATTCATCCACCGCCAGGCCGCGTGCCAGTGCCGCTTCCACATAGGCGATGGCGTTGCCGAGGGTGAAAGCCACTTCCTGCACGGCGGTGGAGCCCGCTTCGCGAAGGTGATAGCCGCTGATGGAGATGGTGTTCCACTCGGGGGCGCGCTCTCGGCAGAAAGCGAAAATATCCGTCACAATGCGCAGGGCGGGAGCGAGCGGATAGATGTAGGTGCCGCGTGCGATGTATTCTTTCAAAATATCGTTCTGGGCGGTTCCCGCCAGGCGGGTGAGATCAGTGCCCTGTTTTTCCGCCACGGCGAAATAGAGCGCCAACAAAATCGCGCCCGTGGCGTTGATGGTCATGGACGCGGAGACACGCTCGAGCGGGATTTCCGCGAAGAGCATCTCCATGTCTTCGAGCGAGTCGATGGCCACGCCCACGCGCCCCACTTCTCCGCGCGCCAGGGGATGATCAGAATCCAGGCCAATCTGAGTGGGAAGATCGAAGGCGACGGAGAGGCCCGTTTGCCCCTGCGAAAGCAGATAACGGTAGCGTGCATTGGATTCGCGCGCCGACCCGAAACCCGCATACTGGCGCATGGTCCAGAGGCGGCTGCGGTACAGCGACGGGTAAACGCCCCGCGTGTAGGGGTATTCACCTGGGTAGCCCGCCTGATTCTCGTAGTCCCAGCCGGCTAGGTCCTCAGGCGTGTAGAACCTCTTGAGCTCTAACCCCGAGCCCGTTTTGAATTTCGCTTTGAGTTCCTTGTCGTTTTGCATAGCCGGCAGCGGAGGGCCCACACTCCGGCCCTGCGGTTCTTAAAGCAAATCTGGAAAAGCCGCAGGGCTGGAAGGCGAGCCCTGCGCCACATTTTCTCCGGCGCGCGGTCAACGCACACTCCGCGCCTTGGCGAAGGAGTAGAGGCAAAGGATCGCCAGGAATACGGTGAATACACCAAACATCGTGAAGTGGACCAAGCCCTGCCCCGGGGTCTGGCGGTAACCCTCCCACTCGGCATAGGTGAGCGTTGCGCCGGCAAGCGTCAAGAGCATAAAGGCCAGCGCGATGAGCAGGTGAAACAACCGCTTCGCGTTCAGAAACCAGTAATGGAACAGACTGCCGAGTCGGCTCAAAACCTTCCTTTCCTGCCCTGCGCGGGCTATCCCCTTCCCCGTACGTTATCGTAAGGACAAACCGCCGTGCAGTCAAATACCAGTGGCGTCTCCCCAGGGCTCCGTCAAAGTCCGTTGGGGTTGACAAAGCCCCCTCACCCACCGCCTTGCGGTCCCCCCTCTCCCCAAGGGAGAGGGTTGAAGATCTAAATTTTATGATGATTCAATGCCCTCGCCCGGAGGGAGAGGGGGG
>PLWR01000560.1 GCA_003165615.1 Acidobacteriota bacterium
TGTGCGGCGCGTGCACGTCGGGCTGTCCCTCATTCTGGGGAGATAGCGATTACATCGGACCCGCCGCCATCGTGAACGCTCACCGCTTCCTCTTTGATTCGCGCGATGAGGGAAGCGAAGAGCGCATGGAAGTTTTGAATACCGTCGAGGGCGTGTGGCGCTGCCGCACCATCTTTAATTGCGTGGAAGCCTGCCCGCGCGACATCAACGTGACCCGCGCCATCGGCGAGGTGAAGAAGGCGCTTTTGTACCGGAAAGTCTAGGTTACAGGTTAGAGGGAGCAGCGGGTAGCACCGTCTGGCGGAGTGGTAAAAGCAAGTCAAAAGGCAAAGGGCAAGAGTCAAAATGCAAAAGTGAAAAGCCGTTGCCCACAAACATCCTTGTCAAGAAAACAAGAAGTTACGACCCCGCAATACAGAGCGATCCCGCGCCCGGCGAGATTACCCTGTCCTCGTGAATCCAACACCAAAACTGAGAATTCTTCTTCCCTCTCTCTTGAGGGGGCGAGGGTTGTTAGTTCAAATCAGCGCTCTCCCCGGCTGCCACGCCAGCAATAAGCCTTGGCGGCGCGGCCTTTCACTTTTGCCTTTTGCACTTTGCCTTTTGACTTGCTTTTGCGACTCTGCCGCGCCGCGCTATCTGCTGTAACCTATAACCTGTCACCTATAACCTACTTGAGGTGCTGATCCAAAAACGCCACGGTGTGTTGCCACGCGTCGGCGGCGGCATCCTCACTGAAGCCCAACTTGTCGGTAGGGTTTTCAAAGTCGTGGCCCGCGTGCCGGTAAATCTTGAGGTCAATTGACTTGTGGGCGCCCTTCATGGCGTCCTCGAAAGCATACGCGTCGCTCGCCGCGATGAAGCGATCATCCGCACCGAAAATTCCCAACACCGGCGCGTGAATCTTCTGAATGTCGGCCGGTTCCGTGGGCATGGAGCCATAATTCAATACGCAGGCGGCCAGAAAAGGGTCATTGACGGCCAGCAGCAGCGACCATTTTCCGCCTATCGACCAGCCCATGGAGCCAACCTTATCTTTGTTCACATCAGCACGCGCGATCAGGAAGTGGATTGCGGCCTCCAGGTCGCGAAGGGCGCGCTCCGGGGGCGTGTTAACCGTCAACTCATAGGCAAATTGGGAATCGTGGGCCACCTCCCCGCGGTAGAGATCCACCGCCAGAGCCACGTACCCGTGCGCCGCCAGCTTGCGCGTCTGCTCCTTTACCCAATCCGTCAAACCCGAGTCATCATGGATAACCACCACGGCCGGGTATTTGCCGGGGGATTCCGGCGCGGCCAGATACCCCGCAATCGTCTCAGAGCCGCTCGGAAAGGTGACGTCCTGAGTTTTGACGGGCGCCGCCAATGCGGTAGCCGCAATCGTGAATAAACTCCAGGCTGCCAGTATGGCGATACGGCGCATTCCCAGTCCTCCCTGAAGATTTCTTTCATCGCATAGAGCCCGACGGCAACATTATACTTTACGCCGCGCTGGCCTTGGCGCGTAATCGTCTGCGCCGTGCGCCGTTATGAATTGTGCGGGCGGGCGGCGTGGCGCTAAAACGGAGGGGTGAGAAATCCCGCCTAAATCCTTCAGGCATCAAGATTTATCTTGACAGGAAATCACCCCTCGGGTATAAAAAGGTATATTTATACAACGATTGTATAAATATTCTTCAAGGAGATGTGGGTAGACGGAACCATTGAAAACGGCGGTCGAGACAAAAGCTTCGTTGGGGGCCGGGGCTGATTCGCCCACGCATGCAGTGGTTCACGCCGCAGTGATCGGCGCCACAGGCTATGCAGGGTGCGAACTCTTAAGCATCCTCGCCCGCCACCCGGCCGCCAAGGTTACCTGCCTGATGTCGTCCGGCAGGGACGGAAAAAAAGCCTTCGCCATCGAACAATCGCATCCCCGGCTGCGCGGACGTTTTTCCGTCCTCTGTGAACCCCTGAATGTGGAGCAGGTCCTGACCTCAGGGTCCGAAGTGGTTTTTCTTGCCACTCCGCACGAAACCTCGCACGATATCGTCCCGCGTCTCCTCGCGAGCGGCTTGCGCGTGGTGGATCTCAGTGGCGCCTTCCGCCTGAAGGATACCGCAGCCTATACGCGCTGGTACGACTTTGATCACACCGCCACGCAGGCACTTGCCGAGGCGGTTTACGGCATTCCGGAATTTGCTGCGCCGGCGATTTCCAGGGCGCGGCTGGTTTCCAACCCCGGCTGCTACCCCACCTCTGTTATTTTGGCGCTCGCGCCGCTGCTCAAGGCAGGCTGGGTGGACGTGGCCGCGGGGATTATTGCCGATTCCAAATCCGGCGTTACCGGAGCCGGCCGCAAGCCCAGCGACAAGTTGCATTTTCCCGAGGTCAACGAGAACCTGCGGGCTTACGGCCTTTTCCATCACCGCCATCTGCCGGAAATGCTCCAGGAGCTGGCGCTTTCGCAAAGGGATTTTATTTTTACGCCCCATCTTCTTCCCATCACGCGGGGCATCCTGACCACGATGTATTTGCGCCTCGCAGTGCAGCGCAAATTGCACGAAGTTGAAACACTCTTCCGTGATTTCTACGCGACGGCCCCCATGGTGCGCATTTATCCGGCAGGAACCATGCCGGAAATCCTGGGCGTGGCGAATACGCAATTTGCTGACATCGGCTTTGCTCTGGACGAATCCACCGGACGGCTCATCTTGGTCTCCACAATCGATAACCTGGGGAAGGGTGCGGCGGGGCAGGCGGTTCAGAATATGAACGTGATGTTCGGATTTCCGCAGCAAACGGGGTTGCTCTGAATTTCAAATTTGGAGCTCGAGAAGAAATTTGAAGTCCGAAGCTGCGTTGAATCGTCAAAGAACGGGAAGCTCGAGTTGGAAATTTCAGATTGAGCTTTGACTCGGCAATGAAATTAGTCATCAAAATCGGCGGCCAGGGGGCGGAAGACCCGAAGGGCCGCAAGAACCTGGCCCGCCAAATCGTGGCGATTCGCCGAGCCGGAAATTCCGTGGTGGTGGTGCACGGCGGCGGCAAGATTCTGACGCGCACGCTCGAACGCATGGGCATTGTGACGGAGTTTCACCAAGGCTTGCGGATCACCGACGCCGCCACTCGCGATGTCGCCATGATGGTGCTGGCGGGTCTGGTAAACAAGCAGTGGGTGGCAGAATTGGAAAACTTGAAGCAGCCGGCCCTGGGGCTCTGCGGCGGCGACGGCAGCATGGTGCGCGCGCGTAAGCTCACCGTGGGCGTTAATGGCAGCAAGCGGGACCTGGGCTTTGTGGGCCGGCCGCACAAGGTCAAGACAACCATTTTGGATCTGGCACTGCGCGGCGGGTTCATTCCGGTGGTGGCCAGCCTCGGTGTGAATGCGCGCGGCGAGATCCTGAATATCAACGCAGACGATCTGGCGGCGGCGCTGGCCGTGGCTTTGGAAGCCGATCGCTTGCTCTACGTCACCGAGTCCGGCGGGGTCTGGGACGCCGAAAAGAACTTGCTGCCGAAAGTGCGGCTCGGAGATATCCGCCAGCTCATCAAGGACGGCGTGGTTCGCGACGGCATGATTCCAAAGCTGCTTTCTTGTGCGCGAACCCTGCGCCAGAACGTGGGCGAGGTAGACATCCTCTCTACCACCGTTCCCAACGCTTTGGTGAGTGCGATGAAAAAAGGGAAAACCGCCGGAACCCG
>PLWR01000426.1 GCA_003165615.1 Acidobacteriota bacterium
ATCGCTGTTTTCATAACATCACGGTGTTCGAGAACCTTCAGGATATGAGCGTTGACGAATTGGTAGAAGAATTCGGCGTGACGCGGGAGCAGGTTCACGCTGGTCTGCAATTCGCAGCGCATAGTGCGGAAACACCGGACCCCGGCCTAAATGCTCATCCTATTTGACAACGGCACACCGCGTACTCTTGCTCGCTATCTGATCGACCACCACGCAGTCACGGAAGCCCGCGCCCGTGGGTGGGAAGAATTGGACAACGGCGGATTGCTGACGGTGGCCAAGGCCGAAGGCTTCGAAGCGTTGGTGATGACAGACAAGAATCTAAGCTACCAGCAGAACCTCGCGGGCCGCAAGTTAGCCATTATCGTATTAGGTCAAGGACGTTGGAGTGTGTTGAAGCCGCATGTGGCGCAGATCGTCGCAGCGATAAACGCCGCCACTCCGGGCAGCTACACCGAGGTGGTTATGCCCTTCAAGTGATGTCCCCCTCCTGCGTTCCACAAAGGCCCGGTTTTGCCCGTTGAGGCCTTCGGCCACGAATCAGAATTGACCATGGAGTTAGCGTGACTACCCTCAACGATGTCTCTTTGACCGGTTTTTGCAGTTCCGCCGCGCTGGCCGCTCGTGCGTGCCTATGTCTTGCGCCGGTTGTGCAGTGCCGCCTTCAGTGTGGCATTCAAATAACCGATGGAGTACGCCAAGCCGGGGCTGGGATGGAACTGCCCCGCGGCGTCGTGGGTCACGGCCTGCGTTGGTCCTGCCGTACCGCCCAATTCCGGGACGTGGTCGGGGATCACGAGGCCATCGAAGTTGATCTCCACCAGCGCTTCCATCACCTTGTACATATCGTAGTAACCGTCGTCCATCAGGGTCTCGGTGAAGTGGGGCAGGGGTGATGTGACGTTGCGGAAATGAATCTTGAACAATTTCTTCTGGGCGCCGAAGTATTTGATGACCTCGACGGGGTCCGCGCCCATCTTCGCCCCGCCCTCAAGCCAGCTCCCCACGCACAGGCACACGCCCACGTTGGGGCTGTCGGCGATCTCCATGGCTCGCTTATAGCCTTCAAAGCTGCTGAAAATGCGGGGAACGCCCGCCAGCATCGGTTGAGGCGGATCGTCAGGGTGGATTCCGATCTTGACGCCTGCCTCCTCGGCCACCGGGCCAACCTTCTTAATGAAGTAGGTGAAGTTATCCCAGATTTCCTCTCTTGTGAACACTCGGCCGTGGGAAAGCGGTTCCTTATAGACCGTTCCGTTCCAACCACCATGGAAGTTGGGGCTGGATAAATCGCAGTCGGACGCTAGATACCCCCGGCGCGAAGTCGCTGTGCCGCTGCGCCAATTGCCATTGCCCTCAAAGCCGTAAGTCATGTAAGGGATGCCGGCCTTTCCCAGGTAGCGGATGTAATTCAAGTATTCTTCGATTTTCGCGTCGCGCCCGGGGAGATTCAGCACGATCTCCGGAACGTTAATGACAGCGTTGCCGCTGGGAGCGATTCTGCCTGACTCGTTGTAGACCCGGAATCCGCCCGCTTCCCATTGCTGCCGCATGTGCGTATAGCCCTCGATGGTGGCGGTTTCCGGGGTGATGTCAGCGCTGCTAATCCATGTCACCCCAAGCTGCCGGAGGTACAGCATGTTCTCCTCGCTGGGATTGCGCGCGCTCGTTCCGATCTTGATTCCCGGGGGAATCGGTGGGAGCGTCGCCGAACTCCTGCCGGTGGAAGCCAGGAATGCCGCGCCTCCCAGGGCCAGCTTGGCGAAATCTCTTCTGTTGATATTGAAGCTCGCGTCCCGCGATTGTTTTGATTCATCGAGAATGCTCATGTTGAATCTCCTTCCCATGTTCAAGTTCTGCGCAATTTCTCGCGACGATTCCAGAGCCGCTTGCAGAATAACACCACAGTTTGTGGCGAGCGATGATAGCAGATGGCATGTCGCAATGGAACTCGGCGCTGCACTTCGAAGTGTCCTGAATTGCCGCTTTCATGAAGGACAATATGTCTTTTGACATCACGAGCCAATAGGTATAGGCTAGAATTGAGATGAAGGCCAGACCAAGTTCAGCCAGGACCGGGAAGCAGGTATAATCAGCAGCTACGGCTTCCGGGCAAAATCCAGAGGTGCAAGGAGAGAATGTGTTCCGCAAAATCCTCGTCGCCAATCGCGGAGAGATCGCCGTGCGCGTGATGCGTGCGTGCCGGGAGATGAACATCCGCACCGTGGCGGTGTACTCCGATGTCGACCGCAAATCGCTGCACGTGCGCTACGCCGACGAGGCCTATCCGATTGGCCCGGCCCCCTCCAAGGAAAGCTATCTGCGCATCGACCGCGTCCTCGACGCGGCGCGCCGCAGCGGCGCCGAAGCGATTCACCCCGGCTACGGATTCCTGGCGGAGAACCCTGATTTCGCGCGCGCCTGCGAAGATGCGGGAATAGCTTTCATCGGCCCTCCGGTGAGCGCCATGGAGTTGATGGGCTCCAAGACCACCTCCCGCCACGCGCTGATCCAGGCTGGATTGCCGGTGGTCCCCGGCGCCGATCGCAATCTTGAAAGCTTTGCGGAGGTCCAGCGCATCGCGCGCGAAATTATCCCGTGATGCTAAAAGCCTCAGCCGGCGGGGGAGGCAAGGGAATGCGGATGGTGCGCGAGGAATCCGAACTGGAATCCGCCTATCGCACGGCGCGCTCCGAGGCGCAGAACGCCTTCAACGATTCGTCGATTTACCTGGAAAAATACATCGAGCACCCCCGCCACGTCGAAATCCAGATTCTCGGCGACCGG
>PLWR01000367.1 GCA_003165615.1 Acidobacteriota bacterium
CGCCACGATCCCTAAGCTCTGATAACCACCTTTATTTTTAATAACTTACTAATTTTTGCGGAATATAATATTCCGCACCAATAGCTCAATAATGGGCGTATGCACTGGACTCGCGTAGCCCTGCAGATTGTGCTTTAAGGTTTCCGCGTCCCCCTGTAGATCAATTTGGCTGGCACGGGATCGAGGATCATCGCTTGTTGGATGAGGCGATAGCGGCTTCCTAAGTGGGGCCGGAGGCTTCCGTTATCGGCCGCAAGCGGATACGGCCGATCCTCTTGCCATCCTCCTGAGCCGCCACGAGGACCAGCGCCTTCCCTATAAGAGAGCAGGGTGGTGCTTGCCCCCGCCGAACAAAAACGGCGCGGGGTGTGTCGGCTGGATATTCTCCAATTGCCGGGCGGCAGCGCCAAGGCGGCAAACAAGCGATTGAATTCCTGCGCCGGAAAGGCTGGCTCGAACGGGCGAGCGGGGAGCGTGCCTCGTCACCCTGCCGGACCAGGGGCCCGCTCCCCCCGGGGAAGGACAATGTTCTCGCCTGGGGGCTATGCTTCTTCCTTCAATTCACGCAGTCGCTGCGCTGCGGTTTCTGGGGTAAGGTCGCGCTGCGGTGTGTCTAACAGCTCGTAACCCACCATGAACTTCCGCACGGTCGCCGAGCGCAGCAGAGGCGGGTAGAAGTGTGCATGTAGATGCCACACGGGATGCGGTGCGCCGTCCGTTGGACGCTGGTGGAAACCCATCGAATAAGGAAAGGAAACCTCAAAAAGGTGGTCATAACGGGTGGTCAGGCGCTTCAAGATGTCGGCAAGACCGTCCCGCTCAGCCTCGGTCAACTCGTCCAGCGCCGCGACGTGTCTTCGGCCGATCAGGATCGTCTCAAACGGCCAAATGGCCCAGAATGGCACAAGCGCGGAGAAGTGGCTGTTCTCGGTGATCAACCTTTCGCCACGGGCGCGCTCCAGTGCTAAGTAGTCGCAGAGCAGGCAGGAACCGCGTGTGCCATGGTAGGCTTCGAGGGCGGAAGCCTCTTTCGCCGGCTCATTGGGGAGGGTGGCGTTGGCCCAGATCTGCCCATGCGGGTGAGAATTGCTACAGCCCATCATGGCCCCGCGATTCTCAAAGATCTGGACGTGATTGATGAAGGGCAGCGCGCCGAGTTCGCGGTATTGTTCAGCCCAAACGTCGACTACCCGCCGCAGTTCGACACGCTCCATTTTGGCCATGGTCAGGTCATGGCGAGGCGAGAAGCAGACGACGCGGCAGATCCCAACCTCACGGCGCGCAACAAGCAAACCCTCGTCATCGGTTGGCGGGAGTTCGCTGGCCTGCGCGGCTTGATGTATTTCGGCCTCCGCGAGGTTCGGTAGCAGGGCAGGATAGTCATTGTCGAATACAAACGTCCCAGTGTAAGCAGGGGTGCTTGCTCCGGTGGCTCGGCGATTGCCAGGGCACATGTAACAGCTTGGGTCGTAACTCGGCTGAGACTGGGGGGGAATTTTCTCCACCTGGCCCAACCAAGGCCGCTGCGTACGATGCGGAGACACCAGAACCCACTCTTTCATCAATGGGTTGAAGCGTCTGTGGGGATTTTCTTTCAGGTCAAATGGCGCCATCGATTGGGTCGAGACTCCTGTCGAATTTGAAATTGTGAGGCAGCGGCCCGGCACCGTGCGCCCTGCCGCTACAGCTCGGTGAAAACCCGCATCTAAGCTCCGGTCACTTCCGCCGCCCCTTCGGCAGCGGAGGAAATGCAGATCTCCGGCGCTTGGTGTACTCTCCGTTGGCGAGCTCGTGCTTCACCATGGTGTTGCAGATTGCCAGGCTTACGTCCGGCGGTAGAGGAAGCAGCCGATATTCCAGGGACCGGCAATCCAACATCATCGCCCGAGGGGCATGTCCGCAGCAGGAGATGAACTGGTCCATAATACCGCAACGCGTGTTGAGGATTTCAGAATACCGTGACACCCATTCTCTCTAGCGCCGCCATCCTGGCGGCATTCTCCGATGCCGGCAAGATGCCGGCGCTACTTCGGAACTGTCACTATATTATGCAACACTCGATAAGGTGAGAACTTGACTGAATTACATAATGACCCGTGTTTGAGTCTGACTTTGAAATAAATCAGCGGGCGCCGATTGAGCGCGGGGGGCGCAGTCATTAATGTTGCCTTTTAACCTTCGATCAGACGGGAGGCGGACATGCGAAGAACCAGATCGGTTTCCAGGACCAGTTCACGCCCCGGCACTTTTCCTTCCACATTACTGACCAGGCAATCGGTCACCATCTGTCCGAGCTTGCCCCGGGGAATATCAACGCTGGTCAGGGGTGGATTCAGGTATTCGCAGATGTAGCTGTTGTCAAAGCCCACCACCGACACGTCGTTGGGGACTTGCAGTCCCCGCTTACGGAGCCCGTGCAAAACCCCCAGGGCAACGGGATCGGCAATGGCAATTGCTGCCGTAAACTCCAGCGATTGGTCCAGGGCCTTATAAATTGCCTGTTCCCCGGCTTTCGGGCCGGGTCCCGGGAAGCTGACGATTTCCGATTTGATTCCCTGATCCTTGAATTGGTCCACCACTTTCTGGAAGGCCACCGTGCGAAGGTTAATGGAGAATAAAGGGTTTTCCCGAGGCCCAGTGTCGGGGTGGCTCTGAACGAATAAGAGCCTCTTGTGGCCGAGGTCGACAAGGTATTTCACCGCCTTGAAGATTCCCCCTTCATAGTCAATGCGAATGTTGCTGATAGTCTCCCCGACGGTGCCGACGTCTTCGAAAACCGCGGGCGTCCGGCTGGTGCGCAGGACATCGAGGACCTGGGTGTTCATCTCGGTGGTCATAATCGCCAGGGCCGCGACGCGCATGCCGATCATGCGTTTCACCGCCAGCATCAACTCCTGCTCGGAAAACTGCGTTGATGCCAAAGAGACCTCGTAGCCCCGGGCCGCCGCCGCCTGCTTGATAGCCTGAGTGACTTCTCCAAAGAAAGGATTAACGATGTCGGACACGATGAGTCCCAACAAGCGCGTCGAGCCTCTTGCCAGGTTGCGGGCATAAATATTGGGTTGGTAATGGAGTTTCTTGATGGCCGCTAGAACGCGCCGCCGGGTCCTGGCTTCCACTTTATCCTGGTTGTTGACAACGGCGGAAACGGTAGCGGTGGAAACACGCGCCACCTTGGCAACGTCGTAGATGCTGGCCAAAGGCTTATTCCTCCCAGTTCCGTGACTGAGCTTAGTCCACTTTAGCACTGGGAACAAGGAATTGCCACGGCAAATCGAAGCGCTAAGAACATCTGAGCCCAAATCAGCTCCGGGTACCCGCCTTCCGAAAGCTTCATTGCTGCCTGTCCTTAACCGCTGTTCATAGCGCTCCCCTTAAATCGTAGATATTGACTTGGAGAATAAGCAAGAATAAAATCGCCACGTTCACTGAAGCGCTTAAGTGGGATTGGGAAATTGCAGCGCTTCCGAAGTCATCACCGAAGAGGGGTCGCACTCATCCTCTGGGGTCGATGGGGCCGTCGCGAGGACGGGCTGCGGCCCGAAGAGATGAAGGGGGAATTCATGACCGTGATTAAAAAGCTTCTGGTGGTGATCGCGGCGGTCCTCCTGCTGCCCGCTTATGGGCATCTGCTCCGGGCGCAGTTTGTTCCCCCGGCGGGATCGGCCGGGATTAGTGCCAAGCCCCCCATGCCGCCGGAACTTTCCTATGATCCGGTGGCCGATCCCCGTGCCATGGTGATTTTCGGTCATGCGCGTTTTACCATTCTCACTCCACAGATGATCCGCATGGAGTGGGCAGCCGACGGCAAGTTTGAAGACCACGCATCCCTGTTGTTTATCAATCGCAAGCTCCCCCCGCCACAATTCAGCAGCAGCACTGAAGGAATCGGCGGACTGAAACATCTGCTGATAAAGACCAGCAGGCTTGATTTGCGTTACAGTCCCGCGCCCGATAGCGACGGAAAATTTACCGGGAAGAATCTGGTCATCACTTTTGAGTTGAACGGGAAACCCGTGACCTGGCGGGCCGGCCAGGCTGACACCGGCAATCTTATGGGAACAACCCGCACCCTCGACGAGGCGCGGGGAGATAAAACGAAAGAGCCCATCCAGCCCGGGCTGGTTTCAAGGGATGGATGGACGGTGGTGGATGACTCAACCCGGCCTCTGTTTGATTCCGCCGATTTCAGTTTTTCCCAGGGGGAGCAGAGCACGTGGCCGTGGGTAATACTGCGGCCTCCGGGAGATCGCCAGGACTGGTACTTCTTGGGTTATGGGCACGAATACCGGCAGGCGTTAAGTGACTACGTGCAGGTGGCAGGAAGAATTCCCTTGCCGCCGCGCTTTGCTTTTGGAACCTGGTGGTCAAGATATTGGGCCTACAGCGACCAGGAGCTCGATGACCTGGTCCAGGGATTCCACGAGAATGATACGCCTTTGGACGTCTTGGTGATCGACATGGACTGGCACCCCACGTTCGGAATGAACTTCTCCCGCCTGGACCAATCCGGGCATGCCGTGGGTTGGAGCGGGTACACCTGGAACAACCTGCTCTTTCCCGACCCCCAGATGTTCCTCCAACACATTCATGATGAGGGCCTGAAGGTCACGCTGAACATGCATCCGGCATCGGGAGTGCAACCGTGGGAGGGGGCATATCCGGCCATGGCTCGCGCCATGGGCATTGATCCGGCAACAAAGCAGTACGTGCCATTCGACATCACCAATAAGAAGTTCGCCAGCAATTATATGAGCCTGCTGCATCACCCCCTCGAGGATGAGGGAATTAACTTCTGGTGGCTCGACTGGCAGCAGGAAGCGCACACCAGTACAGCGGGAGTGAATCCCACGTGGTGGCTGAATTACGTTCACTTCACGGACCAGGAGCGCGAAGGCAAGCGGCCTCTCCTCTTTCATCGCTGGGGTGGGCTGGGGAATCACCGTTACCAGATTGGGTTCTCCGGAGACACGATTTCCGTGTGGGAATCATTGGCATTTCAGCCCTGGTTTACGGCCACTTCCGCCAACGTCGCCTACGCTTACTGGAGCCATGACATCGGCGGCCACATGCCGGGCGCTGTCGATCCCGAGTTGTTCACGCGCTGGGTGCAGTTCGGCGCATTCAGTCCGATCTTGCGCACGCACACCACAAAAAATCCCGACTCCGAGCGCCGCATCTGGG
>PLWR01000720.1 GCA_003165615.1 Acidobacteriota bacterium
ACGGTGACTAGGCGACGATGACGGAACGAACCCAATTCGTGGTTAACTTTCTGTAAATCAACGGCTGCGGAGCCGGCGCGAAACTTGCCCTGGGGGGCGGGGCTGGTTCGCCGGGATACGGAGGAACAAAGCCATTCGGGTTGCCGGTCAGGGCTGAGAGAGAATCGGCTTGCGGAGGGGATCGAAGCTGAGAGAACGAAGCCAATCGGGCGAGGGTGGGGGAATAGAGCCAATCGGGGTTCTCGAACGGCATGCCGGCTGGTATCTTTCACCGCCTCCAGTGTAGCGCGGGGCGGGTGCGGATTTCACTTAAGTTGTTGATCCTATTCGGCGAATAGGTTGTGACTCAAAAAAGTTTGCTCGGTTCGGCGGCGCCGGAAACCTGGAGAGCGGAAATAGGGTCTCTGCCGCCGAATCGGGTAAACTGCGTGATCCCGAGGACGCCCCTGCGGTGGACGGCGGTTACCAGGAGTGAAACTTCCTCCATGGGGACTTCGGGGGCGTTTGGCGGCACGTCAGTGGTTTGGGCGTTTCCCGGCCACTTGACGTGAGCGGGACATATCGGGATTAAACCCACCGAGGTCACGCAAGGCTCGACGAATCAGGAGCTTGGGGGGAACGGTGGTGCAAATGTAACCTCCCAGCGACCAAGGCTCTCCGCAACCGCGGGACGGATGGTGTACCGCCAGGCTTCGCTAAAAGGCATGAGGAAGCTTTGTAAAGGGGTCGCGCCTTGGCAGCGTCAGATGGGTCTGGCGCGTGAGGGATCTGAAGGCGGAAGCGAGCAACGCCCGCCAGGCACCCGTGAGGTGAAAGAGAACAGGATTTTATCCTTCACCAACAATCAGAAGAAAGTAGGCGAGTCGCGACGCCATGTTGTACCAAACGCCGGGAAGTGGTAGCCTCGCAAGATGAACGAGCGTCCGGATGCTATTCAACCTAAATACTTTGCTAACAGAGGGCAGATCCTTCAGTTGGCGGTTGCCGTTGTCGGCGTTTTGCTTGCAGGTATTATCGCTTGGCCAGATATAAAAGTGAGAGCGCTCTCCGGCTCAGCAATTGTCTTCTACACTCTGGTTGTTTTGGTTGGGCTGGCAGTGAAGTACAAGAATCGTCCGTTCATCAAGGTCTTTCTGCTTTGCGCGATGGTTGCAGCCGGAACTTGGGAGTTCGAAAACAGGTTCGTTGCGAAGCCGCGTGATGCCCAAATTATCGAAGGCAGCAAAGCGGTGAAGCAGCGTGATGCCCAAATCGAAAGCTTGCGAAAGCAGATCAACGAGGTGAGGCCAGTAGCGCGAGTTATCCCTAAGCCCGTAGAGCCACAGATAACAATTAAGAAAGAGCCTATTCGCAGCCAACGGCAGGCTGTAATGGTGAGTATTAAACCAGCACTACCCCCCAAACAGATAGTGCAGATCTGGGTTTATCAGGGTGACGATAGATGGTATACATGCTTGGCCGCAGCGCAAAGGCCAGTTGACAACTTCTATAGCGCTATGTGCGCTTTTGGGTTGGAGGCACGGAAAGATGTCACTCCCGGAGTCTCGAAGTTCAAAATAGGCGCTTTTTACTCGGAAACCATCATAGAGTGCCCCAAAGATGGCCTAACGGATGAAGAGTGGCAAGCCTTACGAGTTAAGAAGGTGGAAACACCGTATATCGTCTTCACCGGTAATCAGTAGATCTCGCCTTCAAGCCTGAGGCTACAAATCCCGAGGGCGTCCATTGCCCCAGATTTGAATCATTACGATTCGCCCTGGCTGCGTCGCCAGGCAACGGGTCAAGGATTGAAGTTTGGGGAGGCGGCGGCCTGCCCTTACCTTTCGTTCGGGCGATGAACGGTCCCGGGCCGCATCCCGCATTTCCAACAGCCTTCGACCGGCTACTCCTCGATCTGAAGGCAAGCGCGTATGGAGCGGCCCGCCCCCAGGCTGCGATAATTCCGGTTAGCGAAGCCTGACATATCGGGTGCACTCGCCGGGGAGTTCACCGGCAAGCCTGTCTACGCCCCCCACGGCCGGTCTCGAACTTCGGCCCCCGTCCCCGAACCAATCCCGCGGACTTCATGCCCGAGCCGGATAGATCTCGTGAAACGCCGTTCCATGAAATCGGGCGAAGCCCGACCCGTTGAAGGCGCCGGATACTATCCTCCCGAGAACCGAACGGCCAGAAGCAAGGTGTGGGCGTTAGAGAAGGAGTTGCGCCGTCAGCGGAGACACGTGAGATAATGGGCGTTCTCATCCTATGAACAAGGTGATTAACACCGCCTTCATGAAGCTGGCAAAGCGTGCGGAATCCAAAGATCGAGCTAAGCTTGTCGAGACTTTCGTGGACGCTGAACCTCTTCTCACGCTTCTCAGTACCACCGATCATCAGATCATCTATGGACGCCGGGGGACCGGCAAGACGCATGCTTTGCTGTATCTGCACCCTCGGCGCTCGCGAGAATGTTCCCAGTAGTGCTCGGTTGAAGTGACCCGCGCCGGGAACAGGATTAGGAACAGAAACGAGGGTCAAGGCGATATCATCCACGCCGAAGGCGTGCGAGGGGATTTCTTATCATCCGCGCCGAAGGCGCGCGGCGCCGAGCGCGATGTCCCGGTGCGGGGGAGAGCGCGGGG
>PLWR01000205.1 GCA_003165615.1 Acidobacteriota bacterium
AGTTGAATGCGCTGGAAGAGAAGGTTAATGTCTCAAACCAAAACATCGCAGCCGCTGCGGCAAGCTTTTTTGCCGCGCGCGCCCTGGTGAAGGAAGCTCGATCGCAGTATTTCCCCCGAGTCACGACCAATCCGGCTATTACCGTGCAACGGCCGTCGGCCACCATGTCCAGCGGCAAAGGGGGAGGTTCCGGTTCCAGCTCAACAGGTTCTACATCGACTACTCCCACGGGCACATTTACTGACTACACCTTGCCGTTTGATGCCACCTGGGAACCGGACTTGTTCGGCCGCATCCGCAACACCGTCAGATCGGCTGCCTACGGAGCGCAGGCCAGCGCGGCGGATCTCGAGAATATCCGCCTCACTGCCCAGGCCGATCTTGCCGTGGATTACTTTCAACTTCGCGGACAGGATGCTCTAAAGCAGTTGCTGGATTCCACCGTGGTCACTTTTCAACAGTCTCTCGATCTGACGAGGGCACTGTACGAGACAGGTATCGATTCCGACGAAGCCGTGGCGGAAGCCGAGACTCAACTCGAAGCCACGCAAGCGCAGGANNCAGCTTCTGGAGCGGCGTCCCGACATCGCTGAAGCAGAGCGCCTGGTGGCTCAGGCCAACGCCCAGATTGGCATTGCCAGAGCAGCATACTTTCCCACGGTTACCTTGAGCGCCGCGGCAGGACTCGAAAGCACTGTGATCACGAGTTGGTTCACATGGCCGAGCCGCTTTTTCTCGGTGGGCCCGGCGGCCGCTGAAACCATCTTTGACGCGGGGTTGCGCCGGGCCACGATGGAGCAATTCCGAGCCCAGTACGACGAGACTGTGGCCAACTATCGGCAGACGGTGCTAACGGCCTTTCAGCAAGTCGAAGATAACCTCGCGTCTCTGCGGATCCTGTCAGTGGAGATTCAATATCAGGACACGGCGGTCAAATCGGCGGAAAAAACCCTCGCCATCGCCCAGGATCGCTACAAATTGGGAATCGACCCTTACCTGAATGTGCTCACCGCGCAAACCACCTTGCTCTCCAATAAGGAAACGGCGGTCAATCTTCGAATNNGGCGCTCGGTGGAGGTTGGAACGCCGCGCAGCTCCCATCGCCCGCGCAACTGATCAGCAAGGTACCCTAGTCTCATGCTGACGCGGCCCTGGAATGACCCAACTCCGGCAGAGGTTATGCGGAAGATCATGGTGTCTTGATCTACCGCATGTCACAGTCCACTCCGGGGTGCTACGCTTTCACGATGCGTCTGACGTTCGATCCATTTCGCCTGTTGCTAAGTTCGATCGCCATCTGCTTGAACCCATGCAACAGCGATGTGACCGATTACCTCGAAGAAGAGCGGTCGTTCCACTGCGAACCTGATCTTATCGTGGCTCCCCACTTCTAAACATCGGAAGGCGACACCCCTACTTTCAGCGCGACCGTGGTGATGCTCACGCGCTTTGGTCTCGGCAGTACTTTGTGGCGTCGTCGGGTGCCGATTCCCTGGAAGACAAACCCAAACGTCATGCTTTGAGCCCGGAGGGCTTCGCGGCCGGGTTGGGCTTATCGCGCTTGATGATTCCCGAGCCTTCCTTAATGGTGAGGAACTGGTTGGGGGCGATATTGGTAAATCTCTCCACCTTTTGAGTGGTGGGCCACTTTACCTCGATCAGGTCCACCTGTGTGGATGATCCCAGGCCGAAATGGAGGCGCAGGTCGCTCTGCGACATCACGCTCGTGCCGGTATGAACCTCGTCGATTTGGGCGTGCTTTCCGGTCACCAAGCGGACGCGCGCGCCGACGGCGGTCCGGTTGCAATGTGTGCCCAGCAGTTTGATATTGATCCAATTATTCTTGTTGCCGCCATCGTTCCGCAGTAGCGATGGGTAGTCGTTCATGTTCAGGATCAGCACGTCAACGTCGCCGTCGTTGTCGTAGTCGCCAAAGGCGCAACCGCGGCTGGAAAAGAGCGCGTTCACGCCCGGGCCCATATCCTTGGAAACATCTTTGAATTTGCCATTGCCGAGATTGCGATAGACGAGGCGTGGGGACGGGAATCTCACGCCCAGATGGTAGTCCTCAACTTCCGGGTATACGTGGCCGGTGACGTAGAAGATGTCCGGCCATCCGTCGTTGTCGTAATCTGTAAATCCAGCGCCCCAACAGACGTGTTGGGTGTTGACGCCCAAGCCCGCGACAAAAGTCACATCGGTGAACGTCCCATCGCCGTTGTTGTGATACAAATCGGGAGTGTCGTCCGTGAAATTCGTCTTGAAAAGATCCAGCCAGCCGTTGCAGTCGTAGTCCGCCACCCCGACGCCCATGCCGGCCTGCTCCTGCCCGTCCTCGTTGTAAGCGCACCCGGCCATTACCGCGATATCTTCAAATGTCCCATCGTGTTGGTTGTGAAATAAAATGCTCGGCTCGGAATCCACTGCCACGTAGATATCCGGCCAGCCGTCGTTATCGAAATCGTAAGAAACCGCGGTGATGGAATAGCGTGGACCGGGCTTCAGAACGCCCGCCTTCTCGGAAACATTCGTGAAAGTTCCGTTGCCGTTGTTATGGTAGAGAATGTTCATGCCGCCGGGCAGGCCGCGCGGACCGCACATTACCGGAATGCCTTTCCATTGGCAATAGCCGGTTTGCCCCGGGCTCGGCACGCTTTTGATGTCGAAGTCGCTGTAATTGCACACAAACAGGTCAAGGAAGCCGTCGCGGTCGTAATCCAGCCAGGTGCACCCGGCGCCCCAGCGAATACGGTCTTCCCACAAACCCGTCTGCTTGGTCACATCCGTAAACGTGCCATCGCCGTTGTTGTGCCACAAAACGTTGTGTCCCCAATAGCAGCAGAACAGGTCATCCCAGCCGTCATTGTCATAGTCGCCCACACAAACGCCCGTACCCCATCCGGTCCGGCCCAAACCGGATTTTTCCGTTACGTCCGTGAACGTGCCGTCACGATTATTCTTAAAAAGGTGTTGGGTGGGCATCTTGCCATCGGGATAGGGTTCTTCGTTAGGCAGGCGATCCCCGTTGGTAACATAGATGTCGAGCCAGCCATCCTGGTCGTAATCAAAAAAAGCCAGCCCGCTGCCTTTGGCTTCAACGATGTATTTCTTGTGCTTAACCCCACCCCACACGTTGGGGACGTCAAGGCCGGCCTCTTTTGCCACGTCCACGTAAGTAACTGGGGAAGGAGCTTCAAGAAGAGGTACGATGGCCGCCTCAAGCGCAGGTGTTCCAGTCCATCGCCATAGGGGCGTGGTGAAAACCTCAAGGATCCCTGATCCCAAAAGGACTGCCGATGACCCCAGCCAACTGCGTCGCAAACATTTCATGTCATCCTTGAGGCGCCCCCGCAAATCGTCGCCTTCACCCTTTCCTGGAAACTCCCTAAACCGTCTGGGTCACAATTTTTAGTGAACGGGGCTTGTCCGGATCGAGTCCTTTGATTTCAGCCAGCAACGCCGCGAATATCTGGCCGGGGACGATGTATGGAATCGGGGA
>PLWR01000059.1 GCA_003165615.1 Acidobacteriota bacterium
CGTGTTTGTGCCGTCGCGCGATGAACTGCTGCATACATGGATGGAGCACGTGAAGGGAAGACGAACTGTGGTTTTCTGCGTGAATGTGCTGCATGGCGAAAAGCTGGCTGCGCGCTTTCGTGTGGCCGGGATACCAGCCCAATCTGTCGCCGGGCGTGATCGCGATGACCGCCGCAAGGAGATTCTGCGGCAATTTGAACAAGGTGAGGTTTTGGTGTTGTGTGCTTGTGACATCCTGAACGAGGGATGGGATTGCCCGGCCCTCGAGGTGCTGTTCATGGCGAGACCTACGCTTTCGAGGATCATTTATCTCCAACAACTTGGGCGCGGCACGCGAAAATCGCCTGAAACTGGCAAGAAATGCCTCTACGTCTTCGATTTCGTGGACAATCCCGACCGCTACAACGCCCCGCTGTCTCTCCACCGCGTCACGGGCAAAAAGGACTACAATCCAGGCGGCCTCGTTCTGGCACCCGAAAACCAACTCGCCAAAGAGAAAGTGCAGTTCGGACGCGGCGAGAAGCCCCAGGCCGTCCTTGAACTCGGGCTCCACTCGCTAGGCTACGAGGAGATTGACCTGTTCAATTGGCAGGAGGCTGTTCGCGACATGATCAACGCGCCCGACCTTGACCGCGAACTCGCCGCATCCGAGGGCACGGTGCGCACCGCCGTTGAACGCGCCCGAATTACGCCGGACCACACCCTTACCCTTGGAGAGCGGACCTACTTCTACTTCGCGCGCTCGCGCATTCCCGAAATCCGCGTCGTGCTCGGCCTTCCGGAAGTAACCGCGGAGACCATCAAGAACCTCTTCTTTAATTTCATCGAAGAGATGGACATGTCCGCTTCCTACAAGCCCGCCCTCCTCCTCGCCTTCCTCGACTCCTCGAACCAGCGCGGCCGGGCGCGCATGTCCGAGGTTGTGTCCCGCTTCACCGCCTTCTACAAAACTCGCGCTGACGCGGGCCTGGTCGTCGAAAGCGCCATCGCTCGCATGTCTCGCTTCGTCGATCTCTCACCCAGCGACGTTCAGGCCCTCATCGTCTCAATGCCGCTCCGTAAATTCCAGCAGCGGCGGTACCTCGACTACGCGCGCGACGTCGCCCACGTCCAGTTCAGCCAGGACCTTTGGAAAAACCTGACCAAGGCAGACCTTGCCCGCGCTCGCCAACTTTGCCAGACGAGCATCGAACGCTATTACACCCGCCTGAATCAGGAATGAGCATCATGCAGACCCCCATCCAAATCGGCTTTGGCGTTATCGAGAAAGCTCGAATTCTGGCCGAGGACGACCTGTTCATCGTCGCGCGCGACAAATACCCCGTCTCGCTAGGCCATGCCTTGGTCATCGTGAAGCGACCGGTTGCCAGGTTCCACGACCTCACCGCCCAGGAGAAGGCCCGATTGCTCCACTGGCTCGATTGGTCGGTCGCCCACCTCCAGACGACATTGCAGCCACCGCCCGACGGATTCAACATCGGCACCAACGACGGACCCGCCGCAGGCCAGACCATCGCCCAACTTCACTGGCACGTCATCCCGCGCTACGCTGGCGACGTTCCAGACCCAAGAGGCGGCGTCCGGTTCGTGATTCCGGAGAAGGCCGAGTACTGGCAAGCACCCGCCGACAGCACATCTAACTCCGAATGAAGACGCAAGAACCAACCAAACCGCGATTCCAACACTCAGCGGATACGCGAGCCGGCAAGCAAGAGCGCGCGGTCGCCGTATTCCTCGACCCACACGGCTTCGTGCAGCAGAAGTGGGAGTTCCTCCACCAGAAAGGAATGTCCGACAATGAGATCCTCGAAGCCCTCAACACGGCTACCGGGGGCGAACTCATCCGCGCAGCCGCAATCGAAATCATCCCGAGAGAGGGGCCGATCTCACCAGGGTCGCCCGCAGCGTAAAGCAGCTCCAAGCCCTGCTCCAGTGCCCTTTGACAATTGCCGGAGAATTCCCTCACTTCCAACCGCAGCCGAGGCCAGAGCTGCCCAAATGGCACCTTCTTCCGAAGGTTTGCCAGACCCAGGTAGACGAGCAGATCATTCCGCCTCGCTTTCGCCGCTCGCTTGAGCGCCTCACCGCCACCCTTCCGCTCCAGCAAGGCCATTCCTCGCTTTGCTGACCCCACGGCCTCGATCAGATCAGCGTGCCGAGCAAATTCTTCCGGTGCTGGCATTCGCCCAAGCTCAACCGCCGCTTTCCAAAACTCCTCCAGCAAATCCTTGTGTTCCTCGCAGAGGACCTCCCATCGTGCCTTCGCTGGTACCCCGATTCCGAAGCGTGCGGCCACGTCACTCCACGCGCTATCTTTGGCGCCGCCACCCTGGATGAACGCCCGCAGCCCTCGCTTCAGCGAACCCAGCTTGGCATTCACCTCGTCCAGCCGGCTGAACTCCTCCCCGCCCGGAAGCCGGCCCAAGCGCAACGCCAGCCCCCCGAATGCGTCCAGCAGGTCTTTGTGTTCCCCGTAAAGCGCCTCCCACCGGTCGGCAGGCGGTCCGCCCAAACCCAGCCGCGCACTGATCTGCGTCCAGTCAATTGCCCGCCTGCTTCGCGCCGACAGGAAATCCTGCTGCTCCGCTGGGTCACGAAAGACATAGAAGACACCCAGCCCGACCGGCACGGCGGTGGTTTCCAAGGCGTCCTCGATATACTGCTGGAGTTCTTGCTGCTCGAAGTACTTCTGGAACGTGTTCCGCCTAGTCAAAACCCCGTCCCCGAATTCGGCGCAGCGCCCAGTCTCGACCGTCTCGGTTATGAGCGCCGAGACAGTTAGTACCCGCCTGGCATGTCTGTAAGCGTCCACCAGAGCTTCCAAGCGCTCAGCCGGGTCTTCAATGACATTGACTACGTACCCAAGGTTCACCACATCCGCCTCGCGCTTGGGCACCTCAGGCCGGAAAACCGGGTCCCATCCCTCCGCCGGATACCCAAGCGCCTGAAGCCCCCGGATATCACTCCCCTGACCGCACCCGTAGTCGAAGACCGTCGTTCCGGGCCGAAGAATGCCATATTCCAGCAGGCTCTTGACGGGCTTCGAAAGCTCATAGCGAGTCAAAGCCGTCTTGTGCCTTTCCACGAGTACCGCTGTCGCGCCGTTTTCTGCCGGCAACACCGGTTTCCGTCCTGCGAGTTTGTGCTCCTTCACAACCAGGCCTTTCGATTGCAACAGCCTCTCCCAATTCAACTTAAACCCGATCGTGGTCGTGTCCTCGTACAGTCCGGCCTCCTCCTCTGCTTTGGTTAGCGCCTCAAACTCAGCCCGCCGCGGATGGTCCGCCGGAACGAAACTCTCCTTCCGGTGCAGAATCGGCGGGTTGCTGTTGTCTGCATAGTCCGCGTGCCGCGCTTTCCCTGTGGCCAAGTCGATCGCAATCGCGTGCCTCAGCGCCGGATGCGCTTCCGAGTCGAAACCGGGGTACGCAAGAAAGGACAGTTTCAACTCATCAGTCCTGAACTTCACCAAGTTGAACTCCTCCGACACCTGGTAACGAGCGACAACCTGATCCAGCACCATCCCCAGGCTCCCGCCAATACCTGCCAGCCCCTCGCGGTGAACGTACAGCGCTGTTGGCAGCCGCTTCCCATACGGAATTCGGCCAACTTGCTCTTTGTACTCGCTCAGGTTCACCGTTGGCCAAGAATCGCACATTCCACCGCCACCCTAAAGCCCGATGTGCCGGGAAACGGGTCAGGCCGGAGATTGGGACTGGAGCTGTGGGCGTCGTGGGGGACCTGGGGAAAAGCAGAAATTGGGAAAGTAGAAAGCAGAAACATCCAACATCCAACATCGAACATCCAACATCCAATGGCCTAGAAGGGGCGAGGGCACGTGGAGTAATGAGCCTTGAACCCTGAACCTTGAACCGCGGGGAATGCAGAAGGCGGCAGGGGAAAAGCAGAAATTGGGAAAGCAGAAAGCAGAAACGGGAGCGGAAAACATCCAACATCCAACATCGAACATCCAACATCCAATGGCCTAGAAGGGGCGAGGCGGAGCGGGAGACCGAGGCTGTACTGAGGCTACCCTGAGGCTACCCTGAGGCTACCCGAGGCTACCCCGAGGCCACCCTGAGGCTA
>PLWR01000446.1 GCA_003165615.1 Acidobacteriota bacterium
CTATGCTATGCTTCAATCGCAAGCCTGCAGGTGGTGGACCGATGCCGTGGCCCCCCAAAGACGAGGACTAAATTCTTCGGCCGAGGATGGGCGAGCACGGTGAACACGGTGACCGCCCATCCTTGGACGGACTTATGCATGTTCTGGGAATAACCATCGGCCTTTGTGTATTTGTCCTCGAGGGTTTGCTGATCCTAAGTGGGGCGATGAACAGAGCCTTGAGGGTGTTCCCGCTATTTTACTCTTACATCATCTATTGCTTTTGCTGGCTGCTGGGCATGTACGTGGTCCAGTGGCTTGACCCGCACGCATATCCGTCGGCCTATTGGATTTGCTACCTGGTCAGCATTCTCGTGGAATTCCTGGTCCTCGTCGAAATTTCCGATCAGATATTTCAACCCTTTCCCGCTATCCGTAACCTCGGGCGCGCGCTGACCGTGCTGATTTCCGTTGGGCTTGGGATCTTTTACATCTTGCCCGCGATCCTATGGTCTACCGACAGGCGTACTGCGCTGTTCNNCTCTGCAACCAAGGCCATTGTTCTCGTCGTTCTATTCTATGTGGCTCGACGCTATGATTCCCCATTGGGAAGGAATACTGCTGGTTTAATGCTCGGCTTTTCCATTTACGTGGCCATGAACATCGCCATGATGGCGGGTGCTAAGGCGTTTGGCGAAAGTCTGTTTGCTCATGTCCTTTGGTTCATGGAACCCCTTGCCTTCGCGCTGTGTTTACTGGTGTGGACCCTGTCCCTTTGGGAATACGCTCCGGCGCCGGGACGTGGTAGGATGTCTCCGGCCATGGGAAGCGATTCCGAAGCTGTGGCCATCGAACTCATTCGTTTTAATAGTGAATTGACCAAGTTCTTGCACAAATGATTATGGTCATCTACATCGCTGTTGCGATTGCTTTTCTCATTCTTATCGTGGACCTCTTGCGAAGGATCCGTTCCCGCGAGCCCGACGAGTGCTTGCCGAGGAATGACCCTGCCCCCAGCACAGGGAATGCTCGCTGGCTGGATCTCTCCGAGCGCATCTTCGACCCCTCCGATGCCCGCTGGCTCCAAGACGAACTGGCCTTCCCAAAGTTAGCCAAGCTCTTGACGCTGGAGCGTCGCCGCTTAGCGATCCAATGGCTGCAAGCCTTGCAGACAACTTTCGACGAGCTGGTGCGAACCCCTGAAACTTCGCCCAGCGAGGCCCCCGAGCCACCCCCCCCGGGTAGTTGGCAGATGTTGTGGCTCACCGTCCGCTTCAAACTCCTGGTTTCTTATGCCTTGCTTGTGGTCAGGTTATTTGGCCCCTACCATCGCCTGATTCCATCCTTTTCGTGGCTTCCCTTTTCAAGGGACGGTGGGCGCAGTTTTCGTGAAGCGGATTTGGCCCAAAGCAGGAGTTCGCGCTGAACCATGCCGGCGGTGATCCGCTTGGAAAAAGAGTCATTATGTTTGAGGTATTCTCCCCCCTGCGTGGTGGATTTCACCCCACCGCAGTGTCTTCTAGCTCTTTATGTCCTTGAACTCGGACAATGGGTTTCGCAAGTAACCCGTAAATAAAAGCATCTAAATAGGTTAGCATCGCATTCCGGCTGTCCATCTTGGCCCTCCCGTTGCTTCTTTAAGGCGTGGGTTATTGGGATGCCGCCACGTCTTAGTTCCGGAAACAGGATGCTCGCCGAGGGAGCCCTCGCCGCGGGTTGTCGTTTCTTTGCCGGTTACCCCATAACCCCCGCCTCTGAAATCTACGAAGTCATGATGCGTGAGTTGCCCGCGTTCGGAGGCTTAGCCCTTTCGGCTCCTGACGAGATTTCCTCACTCTGCTATTGCGTGGGTGCAAGCCTGCGGGGTTTGAAGGCCCTGACGGCAACCTCCGGCCCGGGGTGGGCGCTGATGATCGAGTCAGCCCAATACGCGCTGATGACGGAGACCCCGGTGGTTGTGGCCCTTGTGCAGCGCCTGGGGCCAAGCACGGGAGGCGCGACGCAGGGCGCCCAAGGGGATGTCTCGCTGACGGAGTATTCGATTTCGGGTGGCTACACTCTTCCCGTCTTCTCTCCCAGTAACGCCGCGGAATGCTTTGAACTTACCGTTCATGCTTTCAATTGGTCGGAAAGGCTGCGCACGCCCGTCCTGCTGCTATCGGATAAGGAAGTCGGCATGACCACAGAGGTTGTGGATGACGAAGCCTTGCAGATTCCGAGCTTGGTGAGCCGCAAGATGGCCGCGTCCAAAGCCAACTACGCACCCTATGACGCGCCAGAGCCGGAGAGCGTCCCCGCCTTTGCAGCGGTGGGGGGAGAAATCAAAGCCACCGTGACGGGATCGGCTCACGACGTGCAAGGGCGCTTGCGCAAGAATTCCCCGGAAGTCATTAGCGGACTACAGCGTCTCCAGCGCAAGATTGAAGCCCATGCCGAGGAAATGGCGCTGGTGCGGCCGGACCTTGACCCGGACGCGCGCTGCCTGCTGATCAGCTACGGGGTAACGGCGCGCGCCGCCCGCCAGGCGGTCAGCAAGTTGCGCAGTCAAGGGGTGCGAATATCATTCCTGCAAATTCAGTCGCTGTTCCCCATCCCGCGGAGATGGTTGGATTGGGCGGCCGCGGGTATGGAAGCGGTGTTTGTGGCCGAGGAAAACCTGACCGGCCAGTATCGCGCCGCCCTTACGCCCTATCTTTCCGGCAAGCGGATCTATGGCATCAACCGCATCGGCAGCCTGATATCTCCGACTGAAATCGCCCGCGCCATGCAGGGGGTGATGGCATGACGCCGGAAACCCTCTACCTTTCTCCCAGCGCTCAACTGCCGTATTGCCGTGGTTGCGGGCACTCCCTGGTGGTGCGGCAACTGAGCCATGCGCTGGAACGCCTGGGGTTGCCGCCGCGATCGGTTGTGCTGACCACGGATATCGGCTGTGTGGGTCTGGCGGATTCACTCTTTCCTTACTTGCACACCGTTCACACCACGCACGGGCGCTCGACGGCCTTCGCCACGGGCATGGCCCTGGCTGACGTCGTCATGGAATCCCAGGGGCTGAAACCCATCGTCATGATCGGCGATGGAGGGGCGATGATCGGGTTGTTGCATCTGGTCCACGCCGCGCAACTGAACGTCGATATCACCGTGTTGATTCACAACAATTTCATGTTTGGAATGACCGGCGGGCAGCATTCCGCGCTGAGCCCCTTGAACTGGGTCACCGCCACCACGCCGGACGGCAACTCGACCCCGCCGCTCGATTTGCTAGCCTTGTTGCGCACCGCTCATGCCACCTTTCTGGCCCGCCGCTTCGCCACCAGCGCGGATTTGGGAACGACCATTGCGGGCGCCCTCAATCATTCCGGGTTCGCCGCAGTGGAGATTGTTGAACTTTGCACAGCCTACGGGGCGCGCTGGAACCAGGTCACGGGGGCGTCGATCGAGGGGATCGTCGAGCAGCAGGGGCAGGCCATCGGTGAGCTGGAAACAGAAATAGAGCGCCCCACGTTTCGAGATCTTTACCGCCACGAATTAAAATCGCCCCGGCCGAAGCGCGCCAGGCCGGCGGTTCCCCGTATCAATGCCACGGCCAGGCTGGCAGGCGAAATCCGGCTGGTAATAGCCGGAACCGCGGGCGAGCGTGTTCAATCCGCCGCCGCGTTGTTATGCCGCTCCGCGCTGGCCGCTGGCCTCTATTCCACGCAGAAAAACGACAACCCGGTCACGCAGGGTTCGGGATTTTCTCTTTCGGAAATTTGTTTGAGCCCCAAGCCCATTGAGTACACGGGTATGGAAAGCCCGGACGTGGTTCTGGTGGTCAGCGAAGATGGCTGGAAGGAACTGCAAGCCAACGGAACGCTGGCCGCCTGCCGAGAGGAAACCCTGCTGCTGGTAGATTCACAAATCGACGTGATTCTGCCGATAGGTCAGATGATGCGGCTGCCGCTTCGACGCGAAGCCAATCCCCAGCGCGCCGCGCTGTGCGCGATTGCCGCCTGGCTGGAGAAAGAATCATTGCTGCCAGCGGAGGCTTGGGATGCGGTGCTGGCTGCGGAACCCGCAGAACGCCGGGTGGAATCGGCTGCCGCCCTGGAAATTGGCCGGCGCCTGGCGGGCGAAGTCGTCTCATCATCATGACGCCGAGGCGGGTTCTTTCTTCGAGCAGTCGTAAGGGCGCCGCTTCAGCGTTGTTTTGATTTTCCTACCCTCTCCCCCAAGGGGGCGAGGGAAGAAGAATTTTTGGTTTTTGAACAAATACTATCTGCACGACGGAGCGAAAAGATGACTAGAAGCAAGGTAACGGTTGATGGGAACGAGGCGGCTGCCCGCGTCGCTTACCGCATCAATGAAGTAATCGCTATTTATCCCATCACGCCTTCTTCTCCCATGGGAGAGTGGGCGGATCAGTGGTCGTCGGAAATAAAACCCAACATCTGGGGCACGGTCCCGCACGTGATCGAGATGCAGAGCGAAGGAGGCGCGGCGGGTGCGCTGCATGGCGCGCTCCAGGCCGGATCGCTGGGCGTCACCTTTACGGCCTCGCAAGGCCTGCTGCTGATGATTCCCAACATGTTTAAAATCGCCGGAGAATTGACGGCGACGGTTTTGCACGTCACGGCGCGCACCCTGGCGGCACACGCCCTCTCCATTTTCGGAGACCACAGTGACGTGATGGCGACCCGCTCCACGGGCTTCGGCCTGCTGGCGTCGAATTCCGTTCAGGAAGTGATGGATTTCGCCCTTATTTCGCAGGCCGCCGCGCTGAAGTCGCGCGTCCCGTTCCTGCACTTCTTTGACGGCTTCCGCACCTCTCACGAAGTCGGCAAGGTGGAAGAGTTGACCGACGATGATCTGCGGGCGCTGATTCCCGCCGATTTGGTGGAAGCGCATCGCAAGCGCGCTCTTTCACCCGACCATCCCGTCCTCCGCGGCACGGCGCAAAACCCCGACGTTTTCTTCCAGGCCCGCGAGACGGTGAATCCCTTCTACAACGTTTGTCCGGGGATCGTCCAGAACGTGATGGACAAGTTCGCGAGCGTGGTGGGCCGCTCCTACCACCTGTTTGACTACGTGGGCGCGCCGGATGCCGAGCGCGTGATCATCATGATGGGCTCGGGCGCCGAAGCCGCGCAGGAAACCGTGGAGTACCTCCTCGGGCGCGGCGAAAAAGTGGGTTTGCTCAAGGTCCGTCTCTATCGGCCCTTCGCCATTGAGCCTTTCCTGGCTGCTCTTCCCAAGACCACCAAGAATCTGGCTATCCTGGACCGAACCAAAGAAGCAGGCGCCGCCGGCGAACCTCTTTACGTCGATGTCATCACCGCCATCAGCGAAGGCCTGGCCGCCGGCAAAGCGCCGTTCGCAAGCTTCCCCCGCATCATCGGCGGACGCTACGGCCTGTCTTCCAAAGAATTCACCCCCGCCATGGTGAAGGCGGTTTTTGACGAAATGCTGAAGCCCACGCCGCTTAACCACTTCACCGTGGGCATCGTGGACGACGTCACGCACACCAGCCTGGAAGTTGACCCCTCATTCTCGACGGAAGATCCCAAAACCGTGCGCGCCATCTTCTACGGCCTGGGTTCCGACGGCACGGTGGGCGCCAACAAGAACTC